>DASXAN010000453.1:0-3021 GCA_036406755.1 Gemmataceae bacterium | reverse complement strand
CGACCGACACGGGCGACGCGGCGGCCGCCGTCGTCCTTGTTTGGTGGCGGCGACAACGCAATCGTGCCCTCCGACTATCGTTGCGTCGTCTGGGACATGACCGCGCACCGGTTGACCCACGACACCCGACTCACCTCACTGCCCGGGCGGGGGTGGGTGCACTCGGCGAACGGCACGTTCCAAGCGGTCATCGACGGCGAGGCGATCCGGGTGTTGAACTTCCGCACCGGGAAGACGACCGAATTCGTCCACGGCCACCGGAACGCCGATCAGCTTTTTGCGAGCTCCGGCGGCCGTTACCTGGTCTCAACGGGGTCGAACGAGCCGGTCAAGGTGTGGGACTCGGCGACCGGAGAGCTGATCCACACGAACGGCCCGCGCCCGATCCACCTTGGCTACCTCGACTTCGATCCGGAGGTCCTGAGCGCCGACGCGTCGCGGCTGTTGAGACTGCAACCTCCGCCGCCCGGCCGGCCCTCGTCTCATACGCACGTGGAACTCTGGGACGTCGTGAGTGACCGAGCGCAGTGCATTTTCGACTGCGGCGGGTCAGCCCTGGCCGGCAGCTTCCGGTTTAGCCCCGACAGTCGGCACGTCGCGGGCAGGGTCGGTTCAGTCATACGGGTCTGGAGTGCGGATACCGGGGTCGAGGAGTTCGCCCTGCGGGGCCACGTCGGAAACGTCTTGGACATGGCGTTCTGTGCTGACGGCAAACGGCTCGCGTCGCGCGGGTCCGACGAGACGATCCGAATCTGGAACATCTCAAACGGCGATTGACGACTGACGGTGCGGGCACACCCAACGCGGGGGTGCGCGTCGACGGTGGCCGGACGGGCCGGTCCAGCGCAACAACCTAAGACGTGGAGCAGCAAACCGACGCAGGACGTCCGCGGCGGGCGAGGTGAACACGGCCATCGCCAGCCGCACAAAGCCAGCGTAGGCCGGGCACCGCCGATTGTTTCACGAGCACACCTCTCATCCCACAGCTGCACTGAGCCCAGCGAGCGCCACCGCGGGGAGCGGAGCGAAGGGTACTGTGCGCGCCGAATGAGACTGAGCCGTGAAGAATCGTTGCAAATCCGTCGGGGGTTCGGCCCCCGGACGGCGCACGGTGAGGGGAGTCACTTCGAAGTTCAGTGCCCGTCCAGGGGGGACTGTCATGCTCAGGCAGGCGGTCATGCTCTTCGCCCGGGGTACGACGCCGAAGGCGGCCGCCCGGGCCCGGCTGGCGGTCGAGTCGCTGGAGGGCCGGACGGTGCCCGCGAGTTTCACGGCGGCCACCGTCCCCGAGCTGATCGCCGGCATCGAGGCCGCCAACCTGACCCCGGAGCCGGACACCATCTCGCTGGCGGCCGGCACGACATTCACGCTGGCGGCGGCGAACAACTACACCCACGGCGCCACCGGATTGCCCCTGATCGCCGCCGGAGAGGCCCCGACCATTCTCGGCGGCGGCAGCACCGTCCAGCGGAGTCCGGCGGACGGGACGCCGGCGTTCCGCCTGTTCGACGTCGCCCCGGGCGGGTCGCTGACGCTGACGGCTCTCATCCTCCAGGGCGGGCTGGTCCGTGAGTCGTCGCCCACGGCGAAGGGAGGGGCCGTCTACAGCCTGGGGGCCCTGACCTTGAACGGGGTGACCGTGCAGCACAACACGGTCGCGGCCACCTGGGGGCTGGGTCACAGCGGAGGGGTCTACAGCATTGACAACCTCTTGTAGTTCCTGAGCAGTATCGTGCTAGGCACCGAAGCCACGGCCGGTTGCGACGACATCTTCGTCGGGTCCTGAGACCTCGCCGGTCGCGGCTCCCCGGCCGTGCCGATTCCCCAGGGGTCAGATCTATGCGGCCGAACCGACTGCCCGGGTTTACGCTCGTCGAGCTCGTAGTTGTGGTCGGCACGGTCGCAGTGCTGACCGGCCTGCTGCTGCCGGCCGTCCAGAAGGCCCGCGAGGCCGCCGCCCGCATCAAGTGCGCGAACAACGTCAAACAGCTGGGGCTGGCGGTCCACGCGTACGCCGACGCCCGCTCGGGCGAACTGCCGCCGCTGGTGAAAACCGTTGGGTCATTGGCCAAGAGCTGGAGTTATGCGATCCTCCCCTACATCGAGCAAAACGACCTGTACCACCGGGGCGCGACGACCGACATCCACGCGACGATCGTCGTGGGTTTCCAGTGCCCGACAGACATCTCTGCCCCGACCGGGAAGTGCCCGCACGGCTGGGCCTTGACCAACTACGCCCCCAATTACCAGGTGTTCGGCATCGTCGCCGTCCGAGGCGGCTTCGACCCCACGAACCGCGTGAGCGGCTACGTCCCCAAGTACAAGCTGGCCTCCATTCCGGACGGTACGACCAATGTCCTGTTCATCGCCGAACGGTACGGCCTGCCGGGACCCGGCGAAGCCTGTTGGGACAGCCCACCCCTGAGCATCCTCGGCTCCCAGTTCGCGTGGAATTCGACCTCCGTCCCCCAGGTCGGTATCCCGCCGGCCGACGCCGACTACCTTCGCCCGAATTCGCCACACGTCGCCGGCTGCATTGTCGCGTTCGGGGACGGCAGTGTCCGCTCAGCCAACCCCGCTATCAAGCAGACAACCTGGTGGAGCCTCTGTCAGGCGGACGACGGCGTCGCTACCGAACGCGACTAATGACGACGCGGAGGAGACATGGGGCGACACGCGTTGATCGCGCGGGCACTGGTCGCCTTGGCCGTCGGGGGCTGTTCCGGGCCGTCGGCGGTGCGGAATAACCTCTCCGGCCAAGTCCCGCTCGACGGCCGGGCGGCCACGGAAGGAACCGTGACACTCCACAGTCGCAACGGCCAGAAGGCGACTAGACAGCGGGTACTCGGTTTCGGGGAGGGACGCCGCGGGCGGCGGCGTGTACTCCGCCGGGGCGTTGACGATGGCGGGTTGCACCGTTCGGGACAATGCGGCCGTCGGCGGCAACGGGTCGAACGCCTTCATCATCAGCGGCGGCGCGCCCGGCATGGGGACCTACGTCCCCCCGGCTCCGGCGGAAAC
>DASXAN010000452.1:0-2223 GCA_036406755.1 Gemmataceae bacterium | reverse complement strand
CCGGCTCGGCAGGAGCCTCGCCCTCCCGAGCCTCGCCCTCCCGGCTCTCGCCCTCCCGTGTCGTGCCCAGCCGTACCGTGGTGCGGTGCCAGAGCACCCACGCGGAGAAGACGCCGTAGAAGAGCGTCTGCACCAGCGTGGACTGGAAGAAGTGCTCGCCCTTGGCGTCGGTGACTTTCAGGCCGAGCGCGTCTTCGAGCGCCTTGCGGACGGTCGCCATCGCCTCGTGGGCGTGGGCGTGCTCGACCCGACCGCGGGCGTCCCGGGCGTAGCTGGCCAGGAACCAGGCCACGTCCTTCGGATCGGTGAGCGGGGCCGGGCGGCGGAGGCAGCGGGTCAGGAAGTCGAGCAGCCGGTCGCCGTGCTCGGTCACGATCGTGTCGGCCGGTCGCTGCCAGAATTCGCGCTCGGTGGCGGCCAGGCGGTAGTGCTCGTGGTGGACGGGCCGGCCACGGTCGTCCCGGCCGACGAGGAGGAACTCCCGATAGTTGGTGACGAGGACCTGGCTATACCGGTCCCAATACTCGGACACCTGCTCGGTTTCGGCCGTCGCGAGCACGTCGTCTTTCGGCTTCTTGCACTCGATGACGCCGCGGGCCGGCGGCTGGCCCTCCGGCGGCTCGTCCGCCCCGCGGGCGAGCTGGTCCGGGGTGAACAGCCCGCCGTCGGGATAGCCCGCACCCTGGTTCTTCAGGCTCATGAAGCAGCGGACGCGGGGCTTGAGCTTGTGACCGACGGCGTTCAGGAGCGTTTCGAGCGGCGGGTACAGGCTGGTTTCGGGCGTGGTGGCCCCGGTGCTCCGGCGGGCGCGGCAGTCCGCGAGGTAGGCGGCCAGCGGGTGCGTGGACATGGGGGCCAGCGTAACCGGCCGGCGAACGGGCCGCAACCACCGTAACCGGCTGCGATCAAGCGAACCCGCTCGGGTCAACCGGTGTCGTTGCCGCAGACACGGCCTCCGCAGCTGGCCTTGCCGCGGCGGGTCGCCGGCGCTACAAAACATACACACGCCCCGCTAGCTCAACTGGCAGAGCAGCTGACTCTTAATCAGCGGGTTGTAGGTTCGAGTCCTACGCGGGGCACTTCCACTTTCCTTCGCATCGTCTCGCACGTCGCCGCATAACCCGGCAAACGACAACACCTTCGGGGCATCGCCCGCCCCGCCCGGCGTGCCCTCGCCGTCGCACCGGTCCGCACCCGACCGCACCGAGACGCGCCCCGACTGCTGGGGGTGGCCGATCCCACACGCCGCCGGGGCCGGGTGCGGCGTGCGAAGGGCGACGACAGGGCGCAAACGGAACCGGGCGCTGCTTGCGGCCCGCGGTTCCGTGCATAGTCTCCCTCGTCCGTGCGAGGAGCCAGCACCCGAATCGACCCGCCGGGCGGGCTGGGGCCAGGGAATTCCGCGGCCGTGCACCTGGCGCGGCCGGCTTCCCTCCCCACCGGCCTGCCGTTTACCTCACCGCCGGCGGCCCGGGAAAAACTCGCCGCCCCGCCGCTAGGTCGGGGCCGGACCGCCTGACTCCCTGGTAGGGAACGGCGCAGCTCCCCCGGTGACAGGTTTCGGCGGGCCGGCGCATACTCCCTGGTGAGCCGGCACAGGCCGGGGCGGGCCCACCCCAGCCCCGGCCACCCCTTCGCCCGCGGAAAGGAGCCTGACGATGGCCGTCCACGTGCTCGCACTGTTCGACTGGGTCGAGGGCCTCTGGGAGACGGCGGCCAACACCGCCGTGCGGCAGGACATCGTAAACTTCCGGGCCAAGAACAAGAACGCCACCGGCCTGGTGTTCGCCAACTACGGCACCAACGAGGCCAAGAAGCTCCAGGCCAACGTGCTGGAGGCGAAGCCCGCCGCGCCGAAGTCGGGGGTGGACCTGGCGAAGGTGGGGGCGGGCGACAAGCTCGTCATCTTCGGGCACGGGGACAACGCCAAACAGGAGTTCGGCGGGTACAACTCGTCGCGGCTGGGGACGGATCTGGTGATGTGGAACCTGACGGCCGTGGACACGATCTACCTGTGCGGGTGCGAGATGGGGCTGGGCAACTTCCCGCGGGACCTGGGCATGGCACTCAGCGGGGTGGTCACCTGGAAGTCGATCCGCGCGCCGAAGGGGTTCGTGAAGATCGGCGCGGACGGGCGGAAGCAGGTGTTCTGGAACGAGGACGGGACGGATCCCGTGGCGAAGGGCCGCAACAAGGCGGCGGTCGCGCCGAAGGACTGCGTGC
>DASXAN010000451.1:0-1555 GCA_036406755.1 Gemmataceae bacterium | reverse complement strand
AGGCCAGGCGGAACTCCGTCAGCGACCGCCGCACGGCCAACAGCTCGGCCCGCCGGCGGCGGTAGTCGGACGCGGCGGCGTCGGCCGGCCGGCCGGCGAACACGGCGGCGATCAGGTCGGCGGCCAGCTGGGCCTCGCCGGCCGGGTCGAGCTGCGCGTGGGCCGTGTGCCAGCCGGCGAAGGCGTCGTACCCGGCCTTCGCCAGCGCCACCTGCTCGGCCGCCCGGCCCTCGGCGTCGCGGGTCGTCCGCAGGGCGGTGGCCTCGGCGGCCCGGCGGGTGCGGGTGGCCGCGGCCTGGGCCTCGTTGATCTGCCGATCGCGGTCCTCCAGCGCGCGGGCGACGTCGTGGTAGGCGTCCACCACCTCGGCCGGCGGGTGCAGGTCGTGCACGGCCACGCCGTCCACAGCCAGCCCCAGCCCCGCCGCCCGCCCGCCCAGGCGGGTGAGCACATCTTGGTGGAAGGAGCCGCGGTCCACGGTGAGCAGGTCGGCGAATGCCCGGCCCGCGACCGCCTCCCGCAGCGCGGCCTCGACGGCCGACCGCAGCTGCTCCTCCGGGGCGACGGCCGCCGTCAGGTAGGCGTGCGGGTCGGCGACGTGGAAGCGCACCGTGGCGAGCAGTTCAACGAGATTGCCGTCGCCAGTGACCAGGAGCGCTTCGTCGGGGATGCGGCGAATATCGCCGCCGTGCGGGCTGGCCCAGGTGTAGCCGGACTCGGCCGCGCCCTCGGCCGGACGGAAGCCGAGTTCGACGGTACGAACCTGATCCGGCCGCACCCGGGCGACGGCCTCGACCGGCCACGGCCACCGCCAGTGCAGGCCCGGCGGCAAGTCGTCCGGCAGTAGCCGGCCGAACCGACGGACGACGCCGACCTCGCCCGGGCCGACGGCTGTGAAGCCGCTTGCGGCTATGCCGACAACCAGCAGCACCACTGCAAAGCCGCAAGCGGCTTTCCAGTGGTGCGCCAGCGTGTGCAGCCACTCGTCCACGTTGAAGGTGTGTTCGAGCCACTGGTCGAACCGCTGCAACCGCTCGCGGGTGGCGGCCGACCGGGCCGGGCGGCGCTCGAACGCCAGCAGCCGCATCGAGTTCAACAGCACCGCCAGCGAGCCGATCTGGTGATAGATGGCCCCGACGACCGGCCCGGCCTCGAACCAGCCGCCGGCGGGGGCGAACAGCGGCCACAGCCAGGCGGTGACGATGACGCCGACGGCGTTGACGCCGAGGGCGAAGACGATGATGTTCTGCCGGATGACGCGGACCGTCTCGCGGGACAGGCGGAGGAGCAGCGGCAGCGGGCGGAGCGGGTCGCCCATGAGGACGACGTCGCCGGCCTCGGCGGCCACGTCGGTCCCGCCGCCGACGGCCAGGCCGACGGCGGCGCGGGCCAGGGCGGGGGCGTCGTTGACGCCGTCGCCGATGAATGCAGCAAGTCCCCCCTCACCCCCCCGGCCCCCCTCTCCCACAAGGGGAGAGGGGGGAGAGAAGTCAAGGCCGTCAGCAGGGCGACCGCCCCCCCGCTGTTCTTGCTCCCCCCTCTCCCCTTGTGGGAG
>DASXAN010000450.1:0-4523 GCA_036406755.1 Gemmataceae bacterium | reverse complement strand
GACGTGCTGGCCGCCGGCGGCACGACGCACGCCGTCACCGTCAACTATTACGACGACGCGGCGGTGAGCGTCGCCAGCCTCGGCACCGGCGACGTGCGCGTCACCGGGCCGGGCGGCTTCAGCCAGGTAGCCACCTTCGTTAGCGTGGACACCAACACCAACGGCACGCCGCGCACCGCCACCTACACCTTCACCCCGCCCGGCGGCTCCTGGGACGCGGCCGACGACGGCACCTACGCCATCACCGTCCAGCCCAACCAGGTGTTCGACACGGCCGGCAACCCGGTGGCCGGCGGGCCGGTCGCCGCCGTCCAGGTCCTGGTGCCGCAGACGTTCACCGTGACCACCCTGGCCGACGCCGGGGCCGGCTCCCTGCGGGACGCGATCACCCGGGCCAACTCCCTCCCCGGCACGGCCGACACGATCGCGTTCGACCCGGCCCTGTTTGCGGGCGGCCCGGGCACCATCTCCCTGCTGACCGCCCTGCCGACCATCGCCGACAGCGTCACGTTGACCGGCCCCGGGTCGGGCCTGCTGACCGTCCGCCGCGACCCGACGGCCGCGGCGTTCTCCGTCCTCTCCGTCTTCGCCCCAGGACTGATCACGGTGAACCTGTCCGGCCTGACCGTCACCGGCGGGCTGCTCACCGCGAGTTCGTCGGTCGGGGGCGGGCTGACTCTCGGCGACGAAGCCGTCACCCTGACGGACGTGAGGGTCGTCAACAACTCCGCCCCGGTCGGCGGCGGCATCGTGTCGTTCGGCACCCTGACTATCCGGAACAGCACGATCGCCGGAAACACGGCCACCGCCTCCACCGCCTCCGGCGGCGGCATTGCGGTTGTCCAGGGCGGCACCCTGGTACTGGACGGCTCAACGGTATCCGGGAACACGGCCGCCGGCCTCGCCAGTGTCGGCGGCGGCATCCTCGCCAACCGCGTGAACGGCGTCACGGTCCGCAACAGTACCATCTCCGGCAACGTGGCCGGGTCCGGGGGCGGCGCGGGGCTGCGGTACCTGTACGGGCCGGTCCTGATCCAGAACAGCACGATCACGGCGAATACCGCGGTCGCCACGTCCACCTCACAGGGTTCGGGCGGCGGCGGGATCGCGGTGACGATCTCGTACGTCTTGGTCGGGTTGACCCTTCAGAGTTCGATCGTGGCCGGCAACATGCAGACGGCCAGCACCGCCAACCGCCCCGACCTCTCAATCACCGGGGCCGTGACGGTGACGGCCGACCACAGCCTGATCGGCGTCGCGGGGACCGGGTTCACCCTGGCCGCGGGGTCGGCGAATAACCTCACGGGCACGGCCGCCGCCCCACTGGACCCGAAGCTCGGCCCCTTGGGCAACTACGGCGGGCCGACCCAGACCCACGCCCTGCTGGCTGGCAGCCCGGCCCTCAACACCGGGGCCAACCCGGCCGGCCTCGCCACCGACCAGCGCGGGGCC
Organism: Gemmataceae bacterium; assembly: GCA_036406755.1. Taxonomy (GTDB): domain Bacteria; phylum Planctomycetota; class Planctomycetia; order Gemmatales; family Gemmataceae; genus DASXAN01. The sequence continues at coordinate 3,071 of DASXAN010000450.1, read as the reverse complement.
GGGTTCGCCCGGGTGGTCGGCCCGGCCGCCGACATCGGGGCGTACGAGTACCGGCCGCTGACCGCCGCCGCCACCGTCAACGACGGGTCGGCGCAGCGGTCGGTCGTCCGCAGCATCACCGTGACCTTCTCCGGCCCGGTTGCCTTCGCCGGCGGCAACGCGGCCGCGGCCTTCACGCTCACCCGGACCGGGCCGACCGGGCCGACCGGGACTGTGGGGCTGGCAGCCACCGTGACGACCGACGGCCAGGGGCGGACGGTCGTCAAGCTCACGTTCTCGGGGGCGTTCACGGAGTCGAACACGGCCGCTGGCGCCAACCCGTCGCTCATCGACGGCACCTACACCCTGACCGCCTCCGCCGCGGCCGTGGCCGACGCCGCGCTGGGCTGGGCCGTGGACGGCAACGGCGACGGCACCCCGGGCGGCAACTATTCCCTCAGCACCCACCGCCTCTTCGGGGACGCGGACGGGGACGGGGACGTGGACCTCTTGGACCTCAGCCCGCTGGTGCCGGCCCTGTTCGGCGTGGCGGGCCAGCCGAACTACAACCCGGCGTTCGACTTCGAGGGGGACGGGGACGTCGACCTGGCCGACCTGGCCGCCTTCGCCCAACGCCTGTTCCAGGCCGGATACACGCCGTGACTTAGCCTCGCAAGCCCGCACCCGCCCGCCGATCGGCGGGCGGTTTTTTCGTGTCGGCCGGGCCGGACGAAATCGGATGAGAATAGTGTGGCACCCCGTGGCCGGCCGGCGTATGCTGGGGCCGCATCCCAGACGAGCGCGCGACGGTGGACGGCGGACCGGTGCCTGACCAGCCCAGGGGGAGGGTGCGGACCATGACCGAGCGCAACGAGGCGGTCGGGAGGTCATTGGGACGGCGGCACTGGATCAGACCGCGGCTAGGAACCCTTCGCCTTCGGGCAAGGAGCCCTCAAATGCGTAAAGACCACTTCCGACCCTGCCTCGAGAAGCTCGAATGCAGGATTCAACCCACCGCTTACCGCACACCTTTCCTCGACTTTGGTCCGTACATTGCACCCGGCGAGGATCCGAATTTGGGTCCTGGTCAAATCACGCTGCAGGAGTTGACGCAACGCATCCAGGCTATCGCACCATATACGGACGGCATCCGTACTTACGATTGCACGGGTGATCTGCAGCCGGCCGCCGGGATCATCCATTCGTTGGGGAAGAAGGCCGCCATCGGCACGTACCTTAACGGAAACGCCGCACACGACCAGGCCCAACTCGACGCCCTGGTCGCTCAGGCCATGCAGGGCACCGTCGATGTCGCCATCGTCGGAAACGAGAATCTCCTGGCCACAGCTCCCAACCCGCTCCCCGAGGCCACGCTTCTCAACGACATCTCCCAAGTCAAAACCCGATTCGCCAATGCGGGGCTGCATATCCCGGTAACGACTTCGGATACCTACGGTGATTTGGAAAGCCATCCCAACGTGTTAGCCGCAGTCGATATCGTATACGCACACTTTTATCCGTTTTACGAAAGCACCTCGATTGACCTTGCCGTGCCCACCCTGAGCCGTGCCTACCGACAGCTGCAAGCGATGACGCTGGGAAAACAAGTGGTCATTGGCGAGACGGGTTGGCCCTCGGCCGGCAGCACCCCGAATGGCGTGTCCGTACCTTCGCCGGAGAACGCGGCCCGGTATTTTCTCGAATTCGTTTCGTGGGCCAGGGCTAACGGAGTCACTTACAGTTACTTTGAAGTCTACGACGAGCCGTGGAAGGCTAGTATGGGCGATTTCAACGCTCACTGGGGGCTTTTCGATTCCAACGAGGTGTTGAAGCCCGGAATGGAAAGCGTCTTCGACGGCACCACGGTCTCGCCGGCTATCGATTTCTTCGCCCTCCCCTCTACGGTCAGGACGAACATCGGCACGTTCGTAATTGCAGGCGTGACTATCCCCGGGTACACCGTCGCGGTCGGGGGCGTTCCGCTGCCCCCGGGGGAGATGGATTCGCTGGGGGCGTTCGCGCACACGGTTTCGCTCGCGCCTGGGAACAACACGCTGACCGTCACCGTCACGAATTCCCTTGGGCAGCCGGTAGAAGCCGGGACGAAGGTAGCGGTTTACGACCCGACCTATTCGACGGCTGGCCTCCAGCTCCTGTACGTCGATACGGCCAGTCCCGTGCTGGACGGCACGGTGGTGATCGACGTCATGAACAATGCGGTTCTCGGCCTCATCGCCGGCAGACACGTCCGCGGCATTTCGCCCGACGCTCGTGAGGTCTACATGGACGACCGGACGGTCCTGAGCACCGGCACCCACCAGACGCTCCGCACGCTCCCGTTCAGCCAAGCCATTCCGTCCAACGGGTTCCTGGTTTCGCCGACCGGTACGCGCCTGTTCTCGCGCAACGAGGTGGTGGACGTGGCGGCGAACGCACTGCTCACGCCGCTGCCGGTGGATATTACGACCGGTAATTCCTATGGAGGAGTGCCGATCCCCGGTGGGCCTGCCATTTCTCCAGACGGGTCCGTGATCTTTGCCGACAATCCAGTCGTCCGAATCACTTTGGCCACGGGCGCCGTCGCAGCCACGGGAATCACCGGGGGCAATGGTTTTGTGAGTGACCTTGCCCTAAGCGCCGATGGGACCAAGCTGCTCATGTCGTTCTACGCCGGCGCCGCCGGCGCTGCGGCGATCTACGATGCAAACGGTTTTCAGTCGCTGGGGTTTGTTGCCATTGGCGACTTCACCGGCGAAATTCAATTCCTCAGTAGCACCGTTGTCGTCGTCGGCAACTCGGGTAACCCGGTCCAACTTCGTGGGGCTGTCACGGTTTTCAATCCTGCCACGGCCCAAGTCCTCCAAACCGTTCCCGACATGATGGCGGACAACTTGACGGTGTCAGCCGCAAAGGACCAGGTGTTCGCCACGACGGGCGACCGCGTCGGTGTTGATGTTTTTCTCGTGGGGACGGGTGGGGCGTTGTCACTCGGCAAGACCTTCGTCCTCGGCACCGGCCAGTTCTTTCAGGGTTCTGGCGTCTATCAAAACGACCAGCTTCGGAAGCTGGTTTTCAAGTCGGCGCCTCCAAGA
>DASXAN010000449.1:0-5223 GCA_036406755.1 Gemmataceae bacterium | reverse complement strand
CGTCGCCGAGAACGTGCCGACGTTCGGCTGGGCGATCACCGCCTGGGTGCTGCTCGGCGGGCTGGTCATGTGCGGCGGGCTGGCCCTGACCGAGGTCATCATCCTCTACCCCCGGGCCGGCGGGAATTACGTCTTCCTGCGGGAGGGCTACGGCCGGCTGTGGGGCTTCCTCTGGGGCTGGGAGGACTTTTTCGTCATCCGCTCGGCGTCGATCGCCGCCCTGGCGGCCGTGTTCGTCGAATCGTTACACGCCGTCTTACAGCACGACGCCGTCCGGGCGGCCCTCGGCCTGCGGGAAAGCGGCCCGGTCCTGGACTTCTGGCCGCTGCAATGGCTGACGGTCCTCACGATCGGCGTCCTGGCCCTGGTCAACATGCGGGGCGTCCGCTGGGGCGGTGGGCTCCAGCTGGTCGTGACCGCGGTCAAGGTCGGGTCGTTGCTATTCATCGCGATTTTGCCGTTCGTGCTGGCGTTCAAATCGACCGGCACCGGCGGCGAGCCGCCGCACTGGGACTACCTGTCCGCCCCGCCGCACCGGGAGTTCTCGCTCTGGGCGTTCGCCTCGGCCCTGATCGCGGTCCAGTGGGCGTACCACGGCTGGACGAACCTCGGGCCGGTCGGCGAGGAGGTCCGGGAGCCGCAGCGGAACGTGCCGATCGCCGTCCTGGGCGGGATCGGCATCCTGATCTTCGTCTACTGCTCGGCCAACGTCGCCTATTCGCTGGTGTTGACCCAGCCGGAGATGGCGGCCATCACGAAGATTCCGGTGGCGTCGGTGTTCGCCGACCGGCTGTTGGGGCCGACCGGCGGGGCGGTGATCTCCGCGGCGATCGCGATTTCGACGTTCGGGGCGCTCAACGGCAACCTGCTGGTCGGCCCGCGGACGCTCTTCGCCATGGGCCGGGATGGCCTGGCCCCGCGAAGCTTGGTGGCGATCCACCCCCGCTATCACACGCCGGCCGTGGCGACCGCGGTGCTGGCGGTCTGGTCGGCCGGGCTGGTGCTGATCGGGGCCGCCCTGGAACTGAAGAAGCCGCTCTTCGACATGCTGACCGACTACGCCATGTTCGGGGCGGTGGCGTTCGAGACGATGGCGGTGGCGTCGGTGTTCATGTTCCGGTGGAAGCGGCCGGGCGCCGAACGGCCGTACCGTTGCCTGGGCTACCCGGTGACGCCGGCGATCTACGTGTTGTGCTTCGCCGGCCTGTTGGCGAACTACTTCATCGACCCGGACATGCGGTTGGAGGGCTACTGCGGGGCGGGCTTCGCCCTGCTCGGGGCGGCGGTGTATGGGCTGTTTTTGCGACGGCGGTCCGCGACAGCCTGATGCACTACACCGACCGCTCATGGGAGGGTACTACCCACGCGACCCCAGCCGGACCCGCGGGCCGGGTCCCCGGGAGCAGCCGAACTGGGACCTGTCGGTTCAGGAAATGCCCTTCACCACCGGCAGGGCCCGAAGGGCATCGAGGAACTCCTTGGCCGTGTAGATGTGGTTGGTTTGGATCAATTTGGCGAACGGAGCGACGGCCACAACGATCCGGTCCCCGGCATTCTCGACGAGCCAGAACGCGGTGACGTGGTAGGCCGGGACGCTCAGCATCCTGACCTGGGAGTCGTCGTGGACGTTCGCGTCAATCCACTTGATGGCGTCGTCGATCGCCTTGGACGCGCCGGACTTCGACACCTCGCGGACGGACCAGTCCCCGGGGGCGGGGCCGAGCGGCATGCTGCGGGCATACCCGACTACCTGCCCCCCGGACTTGATCTGGTGGTGCCAGCGGCCGGTCGGCTTGGCCAACTGCAAAAGGTCGTCGGTCGGCTGAAGGAGTGCGTCGGCACCGAGCATCCACACCTCCATCGTCTCGTTCAGCGTCGCCGCCGGCGGACTGCCCAAGGCGGAGGACGTCATCGGCGCGCTGAGGCGCTCGCCGATCTTGCCGGCGATCGCGTCCAGGGTGGCGTCCGGCAGCGGCCTGAAGTCTGGCATGGTCACGTCCCCTTCTTGATGCCGGTCCAACTCCAGCCCCATTGGCCTTGGCCGAACGCGGTTATGACTTCGCCAATCGGCGAGGAGCCGGGGCCGTTGGCCGGGTCGCGGAAGACGACGTAGTCCCCTTCGTCCCAGCCGACGATCAGGATGGCGTGGCCGCCGCCGCTGTTCCACTTCAAGCCGACTTCGATCGCCCGCTGGCTTCCGATCTCGAACTTAACCGTGTTGATGTTGACGGAACCCGGGGCGTAGCTCGACCCGTAGCCGTACCGCTCCCACTCGCTCGACACTTGGGCGATCGGCAACGGCTGGTCGCACAGCGAACTGGAGGGGGCCGAGCAGCAGCCGTTCAATTCGAACGCTGCGTTCGCCAAGTTGCACTGCTGCGTGGTCACGTCCCCGTCCTTTTGCAGCAGCATTTGGATGCAAGCCGCCCAACACCACTGACTCTGCTTTTGCTCGAGGAACGGGACGTTGAGGGATTGGCCGCCGAGGGCGTCGACCAGGGCGAGACCGCCCAGGCTCATGCTGATCGTGCGGCCGCTGTGCACTTCCAGGGGCATGGCAACGAAATCCTTGCTACGGTGCCGTGGGTAACTGAACCGGGCGGTCCGAGCGACCAACCGTCGTTCGGTGGTCGCCCGCCGCCGATGTCGATCAAAAGCTCGCCCGGACGCTCACTCCGACCTCGACTGCTCCGAGAGCTTGCCCTTGTCCGCTCGATAGGCCGACCGCATTTTCCTCCCCGGTGCCGCCAGGCGTTTCCCACCCCAGATCGAGGGCGCACCCCTTGACCAGTTTGAACCAGTCGGGCGCGCTCCCGCCGCCCACCGCTTCGCTCGCCGCCGCGACCAGGGCATTGGCCACAACCTGGGCCATGCCGACGGAGACGGCTTTCTGGAACGCCTTCGCCGCCTCCTCCGGGGTGCCGCTCAGGCTGGCCCCGAGGTTGGCCGGCAGCTTGATGCCGTCGATCTTTGCCATCGCGACAATCTCCTTGGAACGGGTTTGAATGGATCGAGGATGGTCAGAACGTCCCACGGATCGACACTTCGACCGACCCGCCGCCCAGAGCCATGTCTTGGCCGCTCTTCGCCCGGGAAACGACCGCCTGGATGGGCTTCTTGGCCGCCGTGTCCCAGGTGGCGTTGACGATGGGGCCCTTGATCAGTTTGGCCCAGTCGGGCATGCCACCCCCGCCCACGGTGTCGGTGACCGCCGCCGCCAGGGCGTCGGCCATGACCTGGGCCATGCCGATGGTCACGGCCTTCTTGAACGCCGTCGCCGCCTCCTCCGGGGTGCCGCCCAGGCTGGCCCCGAGGTTGGCCGGCAGCTTGATGCCGTCGATCTTCCGGCCGGCCCCGCCGCCGATTGCGGGTTGCCGTTTGTCTTGAGCCGTGGCCGAGCCCGCGCCCAACGCACTCACACCGGCCGCCACTACCCCAGCCGCGGCCAGCTTCACCGCGTCCCGCCGAGTTACCTCGTTCATGTTTTCCCCTTGGCACTCACGACTTGGTTGGACAGACGCGACGCCTTAATCCCGGAGGGGAGCTCCCGCGCCGGGCCTAACCGGTGCTCCGGCAGGGCGAGCCGCCTCTCCAGCTATCCAAGCGGAGGGCGGCCGAATGCCGGGCCATTTTTTGTTCGCGTTCCTCTCTCGCCCGTGGTAGCTTCGGACCGAACGCCGTCCTGCAATCGGCGATCCGATCAGCGCCTCAGGTCAGTCATGCCGGACGACCCTGTCGAACCGCTCCAGCCCTGGCTCGACCGCCACCGGGCCGGTGACCCCGCCGCCCACGACGGCCTCATCCGCCATAGCCAGGACCGCCTTCGCCTGCTCACCCGCCAGATGCTCCGCCACTACCCCCACGTCCGCCGGTGGGAGGACACCAGCGACGTATTCCAGAACGTCCTGATCCGCCTCGACCGCGCCCTCCGCGACACCGCCCCGCCGACTCCGGCCGATTTCCTCCGGTTCGCCGCCGCTCTCGTCCGCCGGGAGCTGATCGACCTGGCCCGGCACCACTTCGGCCCGGAGGGGGCCGGCCGACACCACGACACCCCCGCCGGCGGCCCCGACGCCCCCCGTCCGGACCCGCCGGCCCCGGCCGACGACCCGTACCGGCTCGCCGTCTGGCACGAGCTGCACCAGTACATCGCCGCCCTGCCGGACGGCGACCGAACCCTGTTCGACCTGCTCTACTACCAGGGGCTGACCCAGCCGGCGGCAGCGGAGCTGCTGGCCGTGCCGTTGCGGACGTTCAAGCGCCGCTGGCAGGAGGCCCGACTTCGGCTGGCGGCCCGGTTCGGCGATGACCCGCCGGTGTAGGGCGAAATCTTGGCCCGCCGGCCGGCCGGCGGGCGATGGACAGAGTGCGGCCGGGCCGCGTCGCCCGGCCGGAGGCCGACATGCCCGACGACACGGCCGCCCTCGACTTGCTCGCCGACTGGGAGGACCGGCGGGACCGTGGGGAGGTCGTTTCCCTGGGCGGCGTGTGCGCCGCCCACCCGAACCAGGCCGCCCGGCTGGTGCAGCTAGTGAGGCTCCTCGACGCCTGCGACCGCCTGTTGACCGTGCCCGGGACCGACTGCGGCGGGCTTGTGACGCCCCCGCCGGCCCCGGCCCGGATCGGCGGGTATGAGGTGCAAGGCGAGTTGGGCCGCGGCGGCATGGGGGTCGTCTACCGCGCCTACGACCCGGCCCTGTGCCGTGCGGTGGCGGTGAAAACGCTCCGCCCGGCCGCCCCCGCCGCGGCCGACGACGCCCGCCGGCTGGCCGCCCGGTTCCGCCAGGAAGGGCAGGTCCTGGCCCGGTTGCGGCACGAGTTCATCGTCCCGGTCTACGAGGCGAAGGTCGGGGACGACGGGCCGTATTTCGTCATGGAGTACGTGCCCGGCGGCAGCTTGGCCGACCACCGGGAGCGGCTGACGGCCGCCGGCCCGGCCGCGGTCACGGCGGTCATGGAGCGGGTAGCCCGGGGCGTCGCCCACGCCCATGCCCACGGCGTCCTGCACCGGGACCTGAAGCCGGGCAACGTCCTGCTCGCCGAGGACGGCCGGCCGCGGGTGAGCGACTTCGGCCTGGCCAAGCTGCTCGACCCGGCCGCCCCCGGGTCGGACGACGCGGCCGCGGCCGGCGGGTCGGCCGACACCGTCGTCGCGGCCGCGGACGCCACGCCGCTGACCGCCCCTGGCCAGCGGCCGGGCACGTGGGCGTACATGGCCCCGGA
>DASXAN010000448.1:0-1572 GCA_036406755.1 Gemmataceae bacterium | reverse complement strand
TGCGTCAGCCGCCCGATCACGTCCGCAAACGCCGGGTACTGCCGCGTCAGCTCCGCCCGGTCGCCGAGCTGGTAGTCCGGGTACGCGAACCCCGGGGCCATGGTCGTGCCGAGCAGGGCCAGCCGGCCGCCGTCGGCCAGGCACGCCCCCTGCCAGACGCCGCCCGGCACCAGCACCTGCGGCCGGTGGCCGGCCAGGATGTCCGGGCCGAGCGTCACCACCTCGCCGGACCCGTCCGGCCGCAGGTGCACCTGCCGCACCGGGTCGCCGAAATAGAAGTGGAACAGTTCGTCGGTCGGCAGGCGGTGCAGGGCCGAGCAGGCGGCGGGGGTGATCAGGTAGTAGATGGCGGTGGCCAGCGGCCGCTCCTGGCCGTGCATCTTCTGCGGCGTGCGGTACGTCTCCCGGAAGAACCCGCCCTCCAGCGGGTGCGGCTCCAGGCCCAGCGCGGCGATCACTTCCTCCGGCGTCAGGTGCGTCATGGCCGTGCCCTCCCACGGGGGAGTTTACTCCCGCCGGCCCTTCGCCGCCACGAGCACGGCGTAATCCCGCCGCATCACCATGGTCGGCTCGCCGAGGTGCTGGTGGATCATCTCCCCGACCACGTCGGCCTGCTTGGTCACGACGTACAGCCGGCCGCCCGGCCGCAACAGCCGCCGCGCCCCCTCCACGAACAGGCGGGCCACCCCCTGCTGGGCGTAGTACGGCGGGTTCGCCAGCGCCACGTCGAACTGCCGCGGCGGCAGCCCTTCGAGGTTGGCGTCGGCCACGACGCGGAACTCCGTCAGGCCGTTGGCCCGGGCGTTGACCTCGGCCAGGGCCGCCGCCCGCACGTTGCTGTCCACGAACGTCACCGGCCCGCCGGCCCGCAGCCCGGCCAGGACGCCGACGGTGCCGGTCCCGCAGCCGAGGTCGAGGACGCGGTCGCCGGGGCGGACCTCGGCGACCTCGGACAGCGCCCGCGCCCCGTCGTCCATGCGGCCGTAGGTGAACACGCCGGGGCGGGAGACGAAGGTGAAGGAGCGGTCCCCGTCGCGCACCTGGAACGTGATCTCGTGCCGCCGCCGCGGCCGGTCCGCCCCGCGCGGCGCCCACAGCACCGTCCCGTCCCGGCCCGTCTCCAGCGCTGCCTTGCCGAACGCCTTTTTCACCACCGCCGGGAAGAACTGGTCCTTCGCCACCGGCGACAGCACTACCAGCCGGCCCCGCGGCCGCAGCGCGTGGTACGCCTGCTCGACCACGTCCCGCTTCAGTTCCCGCTCGCCCCGCGGCGGCGACGGGTAGAGCACGGTGTTGAACCCGGCCGGCAGGTCCCACAGGTCCGGCTTGACCTCCACGACCGCGTCCACGCCGATTTCGCGCAGCTCGTCCCGCAGCCGGCCGGCCTGGTGCAGGTCCATCTGGTAGCAGGTGGTGTCGGGCAGGCCCAGGGCGGTGACGAGGTCGGCCGCCAGCCGCGGGGCGCCGAGCGCGACGAGGACCGGCGGCCGCAGCCGCGGCCGGGCGGCGGCCAGCAGGTCGAGGAACGGGGACGGCATGGGGGAAAAACCCATTTCGCCGCGCGGCGCTCAT
>DASXAN010000447.1:0-2319 GCA_036406755.1 Gemmataceae bacterium | reverse complement strand
CTCCGGGCCGCGCGGCCCGCGGCTGGTTACGTTTGGGACACCTGAGACTTAGGAAGTGTTCGATCACGAGAACTGGGACCGTATTCACCGGCAGACATGATCATGAGTGCCGATCGAACGATCGACCCGCGCTTCCTGGATCATACGGCGATTGAAGACGCCATGCAGCGAGGCGTCCGGCGGGCTGTCTGGGAGCACAAGCAACTCGGATACCCGATTTGTATCTGGCGCGACGGCCGGGTGACGTGGGTTCCGCCCGAGGAGATCGACGTCGAGAAACCGCAGGACGAGCGCGGGCCGGGCCATGAGTGACGACGTCGAGTACACCGAGTCCGGCCAGCCGGTCTACCGGCACACGCCCCGCGACCGCGACTTCGAACCCGCCTTCGGCGACCCACGGGCCATCGGGGCCATCTCCCGCCACGTCGGCCGGTACGTCGGCAAGGTCGTCCACGTCTTCCACGAAGTGATCTCCGACCTCGTCCACCTCGACGTCCACCTCGTCCCGCCGCAGCCGGATCGACCGTTCGTCACCCTGGTCACGTCCGGCATGAGCGACCGGCCGATGACCTTGCCGCCCGGCTGCGACGTCCCGGCCTACGCCGAGCTGCTGCTCTGCCTGCCGCCCGACTGGCCGCTGGAGCAGGAGGACTTCAAGGACGAGGCGAACTTCTGGCCGATCCGCCTGTTGAAGTTCGTGGCCCGGCTGCCGCACGAGTACGACACCTGGCTCGGATTCGGCCACACCGTCCCGCACGGCGACCCGCCGCAGCCGTACGACGCCTCGACGGAGCTGTGCTGCGCCCTGGTCGTGCCGCCGACGCTGTTCGACGAGCGGTTCAACCAGCTGGCGCTGTCCGACGATAAGGTGGTGCAGTTCTACGCCGTGGTGCCGGTGTACCGGGAGGAGATGGAGTTCAAGCTGCGGCACGGGACGGAGGAACTGTTGCGGCGGTTCGCGGCGGCCGGCGTGAGCGAGTTGCTCGACCCGCGCCGGCCGAACGTCTGTGCCGGAGAGTGATATACTTGCCTGCGATGGACACGCCGCACCCCACCGACCCGCCGCCGCCGGAGCCGCCGCTCGTGCTGCCGGCGGCGGACCTGCCGCCGCTCGACCCGTCCACCAGGGATGTAGTCCCGGTGCTGGAGCCGGCCGGCGAGTCGCCGGTCGGGCCGCCGGTGGTTTTGCGGCCGGCCGGTCCGCCGACACGCCGGCTCGTCGCCGCCCTGGCGGCCGGCGGGGCGGTGGTCGTCGTTCTCGGCCTGAGCTTTTGGCTATTCCCCTTCGACACGCTGTGTTTCCTCCTTAGCGGTGCGATCGTTCCGCCGATGGTTGTACTGCCGCTGCTGGCCTATGCCGGCGAGCGGACGCCGGCCGTGCGGCCGGGGGCGATCGCCTACTGGCTGGTCCTGACGGCACTGGGGGGCATCTCGGCCTACAGGACGACGGCTTCCGCAACCGAGGAGCAGGCGAGATGGGCTTGGGCCCTCGCCGGGATCTGTGCCGGTATCCTGGCCGGGGTCGCCTGTTTCGCACCGCGGGTGCGGGCGGCCGCCGCTCGCGGGTTGCCGCTCGACCCCCGTTCCTTCGTCCACGCCACGGCGCTGGCGAGCGTCGTCTCGCTCATTGTCATTGCTTTCGTCCCGCTGCTGGTCCTGGGCCGACCCCCCGCCCTGGACGACGCCGCGACCGAGCAGATGGCCGGGCAGATGCAACAGCTGCCCCCGGGCCTGATCCTACGGCTGACGTGTTACGTGTACTTCTGGATGATCGCCGGCTTCCTCTGCTTCGTCGGCTTTCCGATCGCCCGCTCCTTCGGGGCGGCCCTGCGGCGGCTCGGCCTGGTGGCCCCGACCTGGTGGCAGGTGGTCGGGGCCGTTGCCGGGGCGTTCGCCCTGGCCGTCGTGATGACGGGGGTGGATTTTGGCATCGGCCGCCTGTGGCAGGCGCTGGGATGGCCGCAGACCGACGCGAAGAAATTCGAGCAACTGATGGGGTACGCCATCAGTCCGGCGGGCGCGGTCGTGGTCGGGGTGTCCGCGGGGTTGAGCGAGGAACTGTTTTTCCGCGGGGCCCTGCAACCGCGGCTGGGGCTGCTGCTGTCCAATCTCGCATTCGCGGCGATGCACGCGTTCCAGTACAGCTGGGACGCGCTGCTGAGCGTGTTCCTGATCGGCTTGGTCCTCGGCGTGGTGCGGAAGAGGACGAACACGACCACGTCGGCCATCGTCCACGGGACGTACGACTTCCTGCTGGTGCTGGCGTCGTACTACCAGGTCGACAAGTGGTTCGGGCAGTGACTTCGTTTCGCCGCGCGG
>DASXAN010000446.1:0-1594 GCA_036406755.1 Gemmataceae bacterium | reverse complement strand
GCCAGCAGGGCCGGCGGCGGCACGTCCACCCGCTGCACCGACCGCACGCGGTTGGCCCCCAGGGCCGCCTGCCAGTCCCACGGCGCGGCGGCACCCGTGACGTGCAGCAGGACGCTCTCAACCGCGCCGCCCTCGGGCTCCAGCCGCACCCGGCAGGCGACCGCCGCCTGCGGGCCGGTCACGGTCACGGCCGTGGTCGCTCGGGCGGCGAGCCGGGCCGGTCGACGCCAGAGGCGGAGCGACCCTTCGGCCGCGGCGGCCCGCAGGGGGAAGGCGTAGTCGGCCGCCGCATCGTCCCACGGGGCCGACCCGGAGTCCGTCGGCTTCTGTTCCGGCACCGCGGCGTCAACGACCGCCGAGTGGAGCGCCGGCGCCACCCGGACCGCGAGCGTCCCCTCCCGGCCGCGGGCGGCGGTCGGTAGTACGTCCGGGAACGGGACCGCGGCGGCCGAGTTGCCGGGCGGTGCCGTCCGGCGGGTCAGTTGTACCGTCAGCCGCGCCGCCGCGCCCGCCGTCAGCGCCCGTTGGAGGTCCACGGCCAGGAGTCGGCCCGCGGCCCGCGGTGCCGCCGCGTCGGGGCTCGTGGCGGCGAACAGGTCGGGCGGGTCAGTCTCGACCCGGTCCACGTCCCACCCGGCCGGCAACCGCAGCGGCACCTGGTACACCGGGCCGCGGGCGACGTCGAACGTCAGTTGAGCCGTCAACGTCATCCGGTCGGCGTCGATCTGCCACCACAGCCGCTCGCGCACCTGGTAGTCCGGGCCGGCCGGCCGCAACGTCGCCGTCGGCCGTCCCGCCCCGGCGCGGATCAGTCCGGCCTGGAGCGTCAGCACCTGCCACCGGTCCGGCGCGACCGCCGACTCGACCAGGCGGAACGAGCCGGCCCGCCAGTCGTCCGGCCGCAGGTCCGGGTGGACGCGGACGGTCAGTGATTCGCCCCGCGGCACGGCCCCGGCCACCGCGGCGGCGGGGCTGGTCCACGGCCGGCCGGGGTCGGCGGGGGCGACGCCCCGCAGCGTCAGGCTGCCGGCCTGGAGCGGCTCGCGCAGGCGGACCAGCACGCGCATCGGCTCGTCCTCGCTGTCGCCGGGTCGGACCTCCCACCGTTCGAGGTTGCGGACGGTAACCTCCGTCGGACGCAGCCTCGGGTCACACTCCAGCGTCAGGTCGCGGACGCCGCCGTGCGGCGCCTCCAGGTCGAACGCGAACTCACACGCCGTCTGGCCGGGCGTCACGTCCTGGCGGGTCCGCTGCCGGGCCAGGACGAGTGGAGGCGGCCCGGCCCCGGCGGCCGGGCGGACGATCAGATCGACCTGGGTGGCGTTGGCGAAGGCGAGCCGCCAGAGGCGGCGGTCCGGCGGCCCGCCGGGGAGCGGGCCGGTCAGCAGCCCGTCCTCGCGGGGGACGGCCGGCTCGCGATCGGCCGGCAGGTCCAGCTCCAGCACGGCCACCGGGCAGGCCGGCACCCGCAGGTCGAACCGCAACCCGCCCGGCTCCGGCACGCCCCGGGCCGACCAGCCCACGGCCAGGGACTGCGGGCCGGGCCGGCCGACGAGCAACTCCAACCCCGGCGCCTGCGGCCGGCCGTCCAGGT
>DASXAN010000445.1:0-6974 GCA_036406755.1 Gemmataceae bacterium | reverse complement strand
GGTTGTTGACGAAGTTGATGGTGCCCTGGTGGGGGTAATCCTCCTCGCCCTGCAGGCCCATGAGGACCGGGGCGGTGCCCTGGTGGGGGCGTGCGATCTTGCCCTCGTTGATCGCCCGGCGGATGCGGAGGATGGTCGGCTCGTCCATCTCGAAGTAGGCGTAGATCGGGTCCAGCGAGACGACCGTGGTCAGCAGCGTCTGGTCCTGGTTGACGAGGTTGCCGAGGGTCAGGTAGAAGCGGCTGACCTGGCCGTCGATCGGGGCGGTGATCTTGGTGAAGTCGAGGTTGAGCTTGTAGACCTCGACGCTCGCCTCGTACGCCTTGATCCGGGCGGCGGCCTCGTCCACGGCCGCCTTCGCCTGGTCGAGCTCCTGCGGGCTGATCGCCCGGCTGTTCAACAGCGGCACGTCCCGCTCGTAGGTCGCCTGGGCGAGCTTGAGCTGGGCCTTGTAGAGATCGACCTGGGCCTTGGCCTGGTCGAGCTGCGCCTGGTACGGCCGGGGGTCCACCTCGAACAGCAGGTCACCCTTCTTGACCTCGGCCCCCTCCTTGAACGGCATCTTGACGAGGTAGCCGCTGACCCGGGGGCGAACGTCCACCGCCTCGACGGCATCGGTCCGGCCGGTGAAGTCCACGTAGTCGGTGACCTCTCGCTCGACCGGCTTGCTGACCGGCACGGCCGGCGGCTCCGGCGGGGCCACCGCCGGCGGGCCGTGTGTACACCCGGCCGCCAGCACCATTGCCAGGCCGGCCAGTGGGCGGATGGAGCGGAAGCCGTTCATGGTCGATCCTCAGACCCTTCGGGCGTGAGCCGAATCTGTCAGCCGCGTCAGTCCTCGGGGCTATCGCATGCGTTTCAGGGCCACCGAGCGGAGTCATCGTAACCGCCGAGTGGCGGAAAGACGACTTCGGCCGGCAGCCCGAGGGCGCGCCTAAGTCCATATACCGGTCGTCGCGGCCGATCCAACACGATCCGGCGGGCTTTCGGACGAAGTGCATGGCGAGCACATGGCCGACCGCGTCAAGATGCGCTCTCAGGGTAGCGCGGGTCGAACGCCAGCAGGTCCGCCGCGGAGGCGAAGTGGAGTGGCCGCCCACCGTGGGAGCTGCCCCACAGGGCGGCGGAGAGCTGGTACGCGAACCGGGCGAATCGCGGCGTCGGGTAGACGCCCGCGTCCAGGCCAACCGGTCCGACCTCCCGATGCCAGCAGCCGGCCGTCAGCAGCACCTGCTCGTAGGACGACGCGGCCGGGTCGATCGGCTGCGGCCGGCCGTCGATGGTCAGGTGCTTGCGGCCTTCCAGGTAGTCCACCACGACTTCGAACGGCCGGCCGTCGGCCAGGCCGCGGACCTCGCGCCGCTTGGCCCACGGTGCGCCCCGCTTGAAGTTCGTATCCCCCGTCACCAGCACCGATCCGACCGTCAGCTCGAACCGGCAGCGGCCGTCCATCGGGCGCGGGTAGGCGGCCGGGTTTGGCGGTACGTACGGCTCCGCCTCCGCCGACACGGTCACGCCCCGGTCGAGCACCGGTTCCACGCCCCCGGCCAGCCGGCCGAGCAGGTGCAGGGCGAAAGCCAGGCAGTGGACCGACTCCTGATACTGGACGGTCACCATCCGCTTGAAGTTCCGCGGGTTAGCTGGGTCCTCGCGGTCCTTCGAGCGGGTGACGAACATTTCACGGATTTCGACCGTGCGGAACCGGCCCAGGTACTCCAGAATCCGCTCGGTCAGCCCGTCGTAGAGCTCCGGGAAGTCGTAGAGGACGGTCGCGCGCGTCGCGGCGACTGCCCGCTCGGTCGTCGCACACTCTTCCGGGTGCTCTGGGGCCGCCATCGGCTTTTCGGCGAGGATCAACAGCGGCTCAGTCCGCGCACGTTCCAACAGCCGAGCGAATCCCTGCCGCCGGTGCTCCGGGTGCAGGGCCAGGTGGAACAGGTCGGCGGCCGAGTCGTAGAACGCACCCGGCTCGTCGACGACGCGGACGCGGTTGCGGTCCACGTCCGCCGGCGGCGGGCCGGGATCGTGAACGGCCACGTCCTGGCCGAGGGCCAGGGCCGCGTCCACGAACTTGCGGCCGATGTACCCCCAGCCGCCGGCGATGGCGACAGAGCGGATGGACGGCGGCAGCGGGGTGGTGGTCACAGGTGTCTCGCCCCGTCGTCGGAGTCGCACAGGAGCGTCCGGGCGCCGGCGGCCAGCTCCGGATGCGCCGCGGCGTAGGCCGACCGGACGCGCTCGGCCGCCTCGCCGGCGGCGTCGGCCGCGACCAGGGCGACGCAGCAGCCGCGAAAGCCCGCCCCACTGAACCGGGCCCCATACACGCCGGGCGTGCCAACCAGAATGCGGTACAGGTCGATCAGCGGCGGCGAACCGCACTCGTAGTTGTCGATCGAACTCTGCCCCGATTCGGTCATTAGCCGACCGAACTCGGCCACGTTGCCGGCGGCCCAGGCGGCGACCCCTTTCGCCACCCGCGCCCGTTCCGCGAAGAAGTGTGCCGCCCGCTTCGCCTCAGGCCCGAACAACCGATGTCGGTGAGCGGCGTACTCCGCGTCCGTCAGCCGGCCGAGCTGGGGCGGCTCGCCCGGCCGCCCGACAGCCTCCAGCAGCGTCGCGGCGGCCCGGCTGCATTCCTCGACCCGCCGGTTGTAGTCGGTCCCGACCAGCGCCTTGCCGACGCCGGAGAAGGCGATCAGGATGCGGGCCGGCGGCATGGTCGCCGGCCGGGGGAACAGGTCGTAGGTGAGGGTGGCGCAGTCGATCCGCGCCAGGTGGTCGCGGCGGGAGAACAGGATGACCGACTGGTCGAGGACGCCGTTGCGCAAACCGAGATAATCGTTCTCGATCGCCTGGTCGAGCCGGACGTTCTCCTCGGCCGACACCCGCAGGTCGTTCACCGCCTCCAGGGCCAGCAGGAACGCCACGCCGACGGCGGCGGACGAACTCAGCCCGCCGCCGCTGATCGCCCCAGAAGTCACGCCGACCAGCCCGCGGTTGAGCCGGTGGCGGGCCTGAAGCGCGCGGACGGCCCCGCGGGCGTAGTTGCCCCAGTCGCCGTCCCGCCGGTCGGGCACGTTGCCCATGTCGAAGTCCACGTCGCCGGGGAAGTCGAGGCTGCTCAGCCGCACGCGGGAATCGTCGGCGGCGGCGTAGGCGAACAGTACGCCCTCGTCGATCGCCATGCCGGTGACCGGGCCGAGCTGGTGGTCGATGTGCGCCCCGAGCGGGCAGACGCGATACGGGGCGAATACGCACCGCACCCGGCCGTCCGGCATGCCGAACCGCTGGCGAACCGCCCGCCGCACCGCGTCGATCCGTTCGGCGGGGACAGTCACGGCGCCACCTCCGCCCCGTCGAGCCGGGCCGGCTCCCACCGCGGCGCGAGCAGGTGAATGATCAGAACGGACAGGACGTACACCGTCCCGGCAATCACGAACATGGTCAGGTAGCTGCCGGTGGCGTCCTTGATCCGGCCGGACGCGGCCTGCATCAGAATACCGCCGACGGCGCCAGCCGTGCCGCCGATGCCGACCACCGACCCGACCGCCCGGCGGGGGAACAGGTCGGACGTGAGCGTGAACAGGTTGGCGGAGAACCCCTGGTGGGCCGCCGCGGCCAGGCCGATGAGCAGCACGGCCGTCCACATGTCGCCGGCGACCGGGGCGTAGGCCACCGGGATGACGCACACGGCGCAGGCGAGCATGGCCGTCTTGCGGGCGGCGTTGGCCGACCAGCCGCGGGCCAGCAGCGCCGATGACAGCCAGCCGCCGGCCACGGAGCCGACGTCGGCCAGCAGGTAGATGACGACCAGCGGCGGCCCGACCGTCTTCAGATCGACGCCGTACTGGTCGAACAAGAACTTGGCCGACCACGTGAGGTAGAACCACCAGATCGGGTCGGTCAGGAATTTGCCGACGGCGAACGCCCACGTCTGGCGGTGCGGCAGCAGCCGCGCCCACGGGATGCGGACGGCCGGCTCCGGCGGGTCGCTCTGGATCCAGGCCAGCTCAGCAGGAGACACGGCCGGGTGTCGGTCCGGGGGCCGGTAGAGCGGCAGCCAGAGGGCGACCCAGGCGAGGCCGGCCAGCCCGGTGACGACGAAGGCCGCCTGCCAGCCGTAGTTCAGGGTGATGACGGGGACCAGTAGCGGGGCCACGACGGCGCCGACGTTGGTGCCGGCGTTGAAGACGCCGGTGGCCAGGGCCCGCTCGCGGCGGGGGAACCACTCGGCCGTGGCCTTGATCGCGGCCGGGAAGTTACCTGCCTCACCGAACCCGAGCAGGAAGCGGGCGGCGGCGAACCCGCCCGCCGTCCGGGCCAGGGCGTGACCGGCGGCGGCGACCGACCAGACGACCAGCGACGCGGCGTAGCCGAGGCGGGTCCCGACCCGATCGATGAATCGGCCGACGACGACGAACCCGAGTGCGTAGGCGAAGTAGAACGCGGCGTTGACGTCGCCGTACTGGGTGTCGGTCCAGCCGAGTTCCCGCTGCAAGTCGGGGGCGAGCACGCCGAGGACGCCGCGGTCCACGTAGTTGATGGTGGTGGCCAGGAAGACGAGGCCGCAGACGACCCAGCGGACGTGCGTCGGCCGGCCGGTGCCCATCGTCCATCCCCCTCCCAGATGGTTGGATGATTCCTGACCTGAACGACCTACCCACCCAACCGCCAATTACCTCTTCGGTCCCGCAGGCCGGCCCGGCTGGTGTCCGGGGCGAACGGAACGACCACCGTCAGGGCGTGGCCGGCACCCGCACGGCCGTGCCGTCCTCGAACACCACGGCCACGTCACCGGCCGCCGGCCGGGCCAGCACAGCGACCGCCCGGGCCGGAACCGGCAGCCGCTGCGGCAGTGCCGACGGCTCGACCCGGCCGGCGACCCGGGACCAAACCACGTCGTTCGCGGCCGTCACGGCGACCACCCGGCCGGGCGCCACCAGGGCGACCGCCCGGTAGTTGCCGCCGTTCGAGGCCGTCAGGCACGCCGTCTCGGCGGCGAGCCGGTTCGGCTCGGACCCGTCCGGGACGATCTTCACCCGCGACCAGTAGACCTCGCCATCCCCGGTGAGCCCGGCCAGCTCAATGACGCCCGGCTCGGGGCATAGCCAGTCCACCGGCGGCGCCCGGAGTGGACTCCCGCCCGGGACGTCCGGTCGCCAACCGAGGAAGTAAGTGAAGGTGCCCCGCGGCGGTTCCGCCCGGCTGATCTCGATCGCCTTCCCGGCCCAGGCCCAATGACCTCCTCGCGCCGCGACGATCAGCGTGTCGGCGAGGATCGTGAACCCGGGCAGGCCGGCCGACGCCGCCGGCACCAGCCGCACGCCGCGGAAGTGGACCAGGTCGCCGGCGTCCACGGCGTCGGTGTGGTAGTCGCCGTAGTACCCGCGGACGACCGGGAGCAGCCGGGCCGGGTCGTCGGCCGTTCCGCGGACGTGCCGCTCGGCGGCGTACTGGAACCGGCCGTACTCGTGCCGGTGGTAACTGCGCAGCCGGGCGTCGTCGCCGTCGCGATGCAGGGCGACGACCAGCCGAGCCTGTTGATCGGTCGCCAGGGCGTCCACCGACCCGCCTTGGTTCGTGACCGGCTCGACCTGGCCGTTGTCCGCCCGCCAGACGACGACCTCGCCGGCCGCATTACCGACCACGATATCCGAACTGCCGCGGGCGAGCACGACGGCCGTGACCGGCCCGGCCAGCAGCCGCACGGCCTGACCGACCGGGGCCGGCTCGGCCGGCGCCGATCGGGTTCGCCGGCCGGCTGCGAACGCCGCGTCGCGCACGACCGGGGCCGGCCAGACCCCGGCCCGGCCGAACAGGTCCGATACGGCGGCGACCCGGCCGCCCGGCGCGCGGAGGTGGGCGGCCAGCGCCAGCCGGGCCCGGTCGCGGAGCTCGGCCGTGACGCCCTCCGACAGCGGCCGGTCGGCGGCCCGGGCGACGGCGGCGTAGAACAAGCCGGCGTCGGCCGGCCGGGCCGGTGGGGCGAGGCGGCGATCCGCGTCGTCGAGCAGCCGCCCGACCGCGGGCCAGTCGTCCGTGCCGAGGTAGTGGTCGAGCAGCCGCTCGCCGCACGGGATGGCGGCCGGCGGCGGCGCCTCCCAACCCGAGCGGTAGTACGTCAGGGCCAGGTCGCCCCGACCGGCCCGCGTCCGCAGCAGGTCGCCGGCCGCCAGCCACGCGCACGACTTCGCCAGCCGGTCGGCGGCGGCGACGTACAGCTCGACCGCTCCGGCCTCGTCGCCCAGCCGGCGGAGCAGGTCGCCGGCCCGCTCGAACTGTTCGGTCTGGCGGTACAGGCGGACCGCCTCGTCGAAGTCGCCGGCCCGCTCGAACGCCGCCGCCGCGGCCCGCAGGTCGTGCAGCCGGTCGCGGTACAGGACGGCCGCGTCCCGGTGCAGGCCGCCGGCGGCAAGCGTATCGGCCGCCAGCCGCAGGTTCTGGAGGAGGACGCCGTAGATGTAGGCGGCCCGGCGGTAGTCGCCGCGGTCGGCGGCCTCCCGGCCGATGCGGTGGTACTCGGCCCGCAGCTCGGCCCACACGTCGCCGCCGCCCAGCCAGATGGACACCGGCCCGCCGTCGCCGAGCAGGGCGGACAGGGTGTACCGCGGGTCGCGGCGGCCGAGCGTCCAGCCGGCGTCGATGCGGCCGGGCCGGCTGCCGTCGTTGACCGCCGTGGGCGCGTGCCGCAGCGCCCCCTCGATGTCGCCGGCCCGGAACCGGCGGAGCAACTCGCGGAGCGCCGCCTCCTGCTTGCCGAGGATTTTCTCCGTCAGCCGCGGCACCCGCTCGACCGCCCGGCGAATGAGCCGGGCACCGGCCTTCGCCAGCCCCGGCCGCCGCAGCACCCGCCCCAGCCAGGCGAGGAACTGGCCGAACCCGGCGGCCGCGGCCCCGGCCGCGCGGGCCAGGGCCGGTGCATCCGGCGGGCGCTGGTCTTCCGACGGGTGGCCGGGGCTGAGGGACGAAGCCCC
>DASXAN010000444.1:0-2713 GCA_036406755.1 Gemmataceae bacterium | reverse complement strand
CTGACCGAGGTGGACTTTGCCGGCTCGTGGGCGCACCTCGCCGACAAGGCCACCCGCCGGCTCGGCGAAATCCCACTCGATCGGGTGCAGTTCGACCCCACCAAACGCCGACAAATCGACACGGCCATACTGGACGCCCTGACACCCCGGCCGGCACCGTCGCCGGGGTGAGTCGCCGCCCGTGCCGGAGCCAAACGCCATGACGGCGACCGCCCCCGTCCGCATCCTCGGCCTCGACCCCGGCCTGCAAGTCACCGGCTACGGCGTCCTCGAGGTCGGCCCTAGCGGCCCCGTCGTCTGCGAGGCCGGCGTCGTCCGCGGGACCGAGCACGAGCGGCAAAAACTCGACATGGCAGTTC
This sequence comes from Gemmataceae bacterium, assembly GCA_036406755.1. Classification (GTDB taxonomy): domain Bacteria; phylum Planctomycetota; class Planctomycetia; order Gemmatales; family Gemmataceae; genus DASXAN01. The sequence goes on along the minus strand of DASXAN010000444.1, from coordinate 2,354 downwards.
GCCTCGCAAACCTATACAATGGTATAGTTGAAGTCATCGAGCAGTATCAGCCGCAATCGCTGGCCGTCGAGCAGTTGTACGCCCACTACGAGCACCCGCGGACCGCCATCCTCATGGGCCACGCCCGCGGTGTGCTGCTGCTGGCGGCCGGGCAGCGGGGCATCCCGGTGACGAGCTACAACGCCACCCGGATCAAGAAGACGATCACCGGCCACGGCCGGGCGAGCAAGGCCCAGATGCAGCACGCCATGCTCCGCGAGCTGGGCCTGCCGACGCTGCCGGAGCCGCCCGACGTCGCCGACGCCCTGGCGGCGGCGCTGTGTCACTATTACGCGGTGAAGCTCGCGGCATAGGACCCACCCGCCGCGGCGGGTGGGCTTGGAAGGGTAACGGATGATTACGGCCATCACCGGGGCGCTGAACCGCGTGCTCGACGAGGAGGCGCGGCTCCAGGCCGGGCCGTTCGAGTACGCGGTCCTGGTGCCGGAGTTCGTCCGCCGCCAACTCCAGACCCGGCTCGGCCAGGAGGTGACGCTGCACACCAGCCACTTCCTCGAAGGCAACCAGATGTCGTCGCGGTACACGCCGCGGCTGATCGGGTTTCTGACGGAGGCGGAGCTGGAGTTCTTCGACCTGTTCTGCACGGTGGACAAGGTCGGGGTGCGGAAGGCGCTGAAGGCCCTGGCCCGGCCGGTGCGGGACATCGCCGACGCCGTCCAGCGGCAGGACGCGAAGTGGCTGACGTCCCTGCCGGGCATCGGCGGGGCCACCGCGGACGCCATGCTGGCGACGCTGCGGAAGAAGGTGGCGAAATTCGTGCAGCTGCCGGACGGCGACGGGGCGATCCCGCACTCGGCCGGCGGGGCGACGGCCGGGCAGGTGATCGAGGACGCCTATGCGGCGCTGATCGGCCTGGGCCTGAACCCGATCGACGCCCGCGGCCGGCTGGACGCGGCCGTCGGCGGCGGGCAGACGTACCCGAGCGTCGAGTCGCTGCTGGCCGCCATTTTCAGCAAAAGGTAGGGTGGGTCGAACGAGCGGAGCGAGGGAGGCCCACCGAGGCAGAGTTAGTCCCCGCGGCGGTGGGCCTCGGTCGCTCCGCTCCCTCGACCCACCCTACGCCGCGATTCCAGAAGAGTTTGTCGTTCCTGAGTCTCACACCTGGTAGGACACCCGATGAACGCCATTCCGACGCCGCCCCGCCCGCGGACCAGCCTACCCCGGCAGGATCAAGGACCCAGTGCCATGCCCCGCCAAGCCATCGTCACCGGCCCGCCGTCCGACGACGACCGCCGCCGCGACGCCGCCCTGCGGCCGAAGTGGCTCAAGGAAGTCGTCGGCCAGCAGGCGATCGTCAAGAAGCTCGCCATCCACATCAACGCCTGCAAGAAGCTCAAGGAGCCGCTCGGCCACATCCTCTTCGACGGGCCGCCCGGCCTGGGCAAGACGACGTTCGCCACCGTCCTGCCGCACGAGATGGGCACGTCCATCCAGATGACCTCAGGCCCGGCCCTCGCCAAGCCGGCGGACTTGCTGCCCTTCCTCACCAACCTGGAGGAGGGGTCGATCCTGTTCATCGACGAGATCCACCGCATGCCGCGGGTGGTGGAGGAGTTCATCTACCCGGCGATGGAGGACTTCCGCATCGACATCGTCCTCGGCGAGGGGATGAGCGCCCGGACCATCTCGATGCCGCTGAAGCGGTTCACCCTGGTCGGGGCGACGACGCGGTCGGGCATGTTGAGCGGCCCGATGCGGGACCGGTTCCGGATGCACGAGCACCTGGAGTTCTACTCGGTCGCGGAGCTGGCCACGATCATCCAGGTGAACGCCCACAAGCTGGCGACGCCGATCACCGAGGACGCGGCCCACGAGCTGGCCGCCCGCAGCCGGGGCACGCCCCGCGTCGCCAACAGCCGGCTGCACTGGGCGCGGAGCTACGCCACCAGCGAGCACGACGGCAAGATCACGCTGGAGATCGCCCGGGCCGCCCTGGAGATGGCCGAGGTGGACCGGGAGGGGCTGGACAAGCAGGACCGGCGGTATCTGGAGACGCTGATCGGCGTGTTCGAGGGCGGGCCGACGGGGGTGGAGGCGATCGGGGCGACGATGAACGTCCCGTCGGACACGCTCTCCGACGAGGTCGAGCCGTACCTGTTGCGGGAGCAGTTCATCGTGCGGACGCCGCGGGGCCGGGTGGCGACGCCAAAGGCGTTCGCGCTGCTGGGCAAGGAGATGCCGAAGCCGGCGGACGAGACGCCGGGGTTGTTCTGACGGTTCTAGCCCCGGAGGGGCGGCACAGCGTTAGCCCAGGGCGCGAGCCCTGGGTTTCAGGCAACAGAGATGAGTTGAGC
>DASXAN010000443.1:0-2362 GCA_036406755.1 Gemmataceae bacterium | reverse complement strand
CACCGAGCGTCGCCTGGGTCATGAGGAACAGGACCTCGCCGACCCGGCCGCGGAGCCGGTCCTGCTCGGCCGCCGGCAGGCGGCTGACCAGCGGCCCGGCCTGCCAATCGGGCCGCTCGAAGACGCCGTAGGTGGCGACGGCGTTCCGGGCTTCGCCGATGGCGTCTGCCGGGCGGTCGCCGTCCACCGACCGGACCAGCCGGGGCCGGACGTGGTCGTAGTCTGCGTCGAATTGCCGCAGCCCGTCGGTCGCCCGCCGCCGCTGCACCTCGCCGTACAGGGCGAACCCGCCGACGCCGACCGCGGCCAGCGCCACGACGGCGAGCGCGGCGACGGACGTGCCCGACGTGAGCCGCGGGTGGCGGCGGGCCCACTTCCGCAGCCGCTCCCGAGCCGACGGCTCGCGGGTGTGTTTGAGCGGCAGGTGCTTGAGGTGTTGCTCGATGTCTTCTTGCAGCTCGCGGGCGGACTGGTAGCGGCAGGCCGGGTCGGGGTCGAGGCACTTGCGGACGATCGCCTCGACGGCCGGGGTGACGGCCGGGTTGACGGCCCGCAGCCGTGGCGGCGGGCCGGACCGTTCGGCCAGCAGCTTGGCCAGCCCGTCCGCGCCCCGGGCCGAGGACGACGCCGGGAAGGCCATCCGCCCGGTGAGCAGCTCGAACAGGATCAGGCCGAGGGAATAGACGTCACTGCGGCCGTCGGGCCGCCGGTCGCCGAGTTTCTGGAAGGCGCGGACCTGCTCCGGGGCCATGTAGGGCAGGGTGCCGCCGACGCGGGCGGCGGCCTCCGTGCCGCGGAGGGCGGCGTTGTCCGCCAGGTTGAAGTCGAGCAGCATCGGCTCGCCGTCGTCCCGCAACAGGATGTTGGCGGGCTTGAGGTCGCGGTGGACGATGCCGCGGTCGTGGGCGTGGGCCAGGCCGGCCGCCAGGCGGGCACCCAGCCAGAGGACGGCCTCGGGGTAGCTGTACCGCTCCAGGGCGGCGAGGGCTTCGGTGGTCGGCGCAGCTTCCGTGACCGGCGAACCGGCGGCGTGAGCCGCCGGGTAGCCTTCCGAGCCGCCGGACGGTGGGGCCACCCCGCGGCGGCTTGCGGGGTCACCCGGCGGCTGACGCCGCCGGTTCGCCGAGTCCGCGGACGATGCCGACCGTACCGTCGAATTCCTCCGCCCGTGCAGGGTGCTGACGAAGTGCTTGCCGGACGCCGGCAGCGCCTTGCCGGTCAACGCCTTGAACACGTCAGCCAGCGTCGTGCCGCCGACGTACGGCATGCACACCGCCTGCACGTCCCCGGCCTGGTGCTGCGAGTAGATCGGGACGATGTTGGTGTGCTGGAGCCGGGCCAGCGTCTGGGCCTCGGCGAACAGCTCCACCGACACCTTCAGGGCCACCGGCCGGTCGGCCAAGTCGAGTTGACGGGCCAGGAAGACGCGGCCGAACGCCCCGCGGCCCAGCTCCGCCTCCAGCCGGAACCCGTGGAACTCGTCGCCGACGCCCGGCAGGGCGGCCAGCGCTTTCGCGTACCGCTCGGCCGCGGCCGGGTCGGACCGGCGGGCCTCCCGGTACAGGTCGGCCGCCCCGGCCTTGGCCCCGGTGCCGACGGCGTCGAGGCGGTCGGCCCAGCCGTTGGCGGAGCCGGACGCCCCGATCATCGGCGGGGCGACCACCGCGTCCGGGCACACGACGCGCGTCGCTGGCGTCTCATCTGCCCTCACCTCCGGCCCCTCTCCCACAGGGGGAGAGGGGAGAACTGCGACGGCCTCGGTCCGCGGGCCGTCCTCCTCGTCGCCCACCGGGCTGACGCCGAACGCACGGCGGTAGTCCTCCGGGTCCGGCTCCTCGCCGGCCAGCCGCCGCTGGCGGTAGTCCTCCCAGACGACGGCCCGGGCCGCCTCCGGGTCGGCGAACAGGGCAGGGAACCGGCGGCGGTAGTCGGCCAGCGGCGTCGGGTCGCCGCGGCCCCAGCCGTAGTCCAGGTCCACGCACACCAGCTCGCGCAGGACCGGCAGGTAGAGCGGGTCGGCGGCGGGCGGGAGGTAGTCGGTCAGGTCGGGGCGGCCGTCCCGCCGGTGGGCCGCCTCGAAGGTGTCGATGAAGTGGTCCAGGTCGGCGTCGAGGCAGGGGGCGGGCGCGGGCATGGTCACGAGTCCTCGTCCAGCAAACTCTTCAGCCGGGTGCGGGCCTGTTGCAGCAGCCGCTCGACCGTCCGCTTCGACCGGCCGACCCGGTCGGCGATCTCGGACACCTCGTACCCTTCCATGCGGAGTTCTAGCATCTGCCGTTCGGCCGGCGGCAACCGCTCCAGGGTGTCCCGGACGACCAGGCGGAGGAAGGTGTCGGCGAAGTCCTCCGTGCCCTCCGGCTCG
>DASXAN010000442.1:0-3465 GCA_036406755.1 Gemmataceae bacterium | reverse complement strand
CTCCCGGACGAGGGCCAGATATGGGCCGGCGAACGCCCACTCGTCGTCCGAGACATCGGTCGGGTACGGCTTCCGTGCGGTCGTCATCCCGCTAACATATGGCCCGACCAGCCCATAAATGCATAACAGGCTCTAGGGAGGCGTTATGCCATGAAAGTCGGCGTCCTGAGCGACACGCACGGGCGGCTCGACACCGTCGTGGCGGCCCTAGCCGACTTCCGCGCCCGCGGCGTCGAATTGGTCATCCACTGCGGCGACATTGACGACGCCGAGACGGTCCGGGCGTTCGCCGGTTGGCCGACCCACTTCGTGTACGGCAACTGCGACGGCGACCGCGCCGGCATCCGCCGTGCGATTGAGGCGATCGGGGCAATCCTGCACGAGCCATTCGGCCATTTGGAGTTGGCCGGCAAGCCGATCGCTTGGCTACACGGCGACCGGCCCGACCTGAAGCACGACGTCGAAACAAGCGGTCACTACGACTATCTGTTCTACGGGCACACGCACGTCGCCGAGCAACATCACGTGGGGAGAACGCTGGTAGTCAATCCGGGCGCACTATATCGGGCACGGCGGAAGACCTGCTTGGTTCTCACTCTTCCGGGTGGGGAAACGGACACCTTGGTCGTCGAACTCGGCCGGTAAACCGCCAGCTGGTCTGTGGCCTTGTGGTTTATGACAGATCGCCCAATGGCGGCTTGCCCATTTTTCCTGCTTTCTCTTCTTTTTTCTGTCCACCCAGTTCGTCATCAGGGACAATAGCATGGACTGGCCTTCCGGCGCCACGGCGGCCCGGGTACAGGTACCCTATTCGGCGAGTCGGTCGGACGCCGGTCCTGGCCGACGCAACTCGGGTGTATCATGCCGACCAGCCGCACGGCCGATCGCCACGTCTACCTGATCCAACCGAAGTTCCCACCGTCGTACTGGGGCCTCGACTACCTGGTTCCCCGGACGCCATTCAAGGCCATCTTCCCGCCCCTCGGCCTGTTGACTCTCGCCGGCCTGACACCGCCCGAATGGTCCGTGACCATCTGCGACGAGAACGCCGGCGAGCGGATCGACTTCGACACTGACGCCGAGATCGTCGGCATCACCGGGTACATCATTCAGATGCCGCGGGTCTTTCAGATCGCGGACAAGTTCCGCGCCCGGGGCAAGACGGTGGTGCTCGGCGGGCCGCTGGCCAACTTGATCCCGAACCTGTGCCGTGAACACTGCGACGTCCTGTTCGAGGGCGAAGCCGAATACACGTGGCCGCGGTTTCTCAAAGAGCTGGCCGCCGGCAAGGCGTCGGACCACTATGTCGAGCACGAGAAAATCCACCTTCCCGACTCGCCGGTCCCCCGTGTGTCGGCGCTCAAGCGGCCGTACGCGCAAGGGATCGTTCAGTGTACGCGCGGCTGCCCGTTTACGTGCGAGTTCTGCGACATCATCGTCATGTACGGTCGAAAGATGCGGTTCAAGCCGGTCGAACAGGTGATCGCCGAGGTCGAGGCGTGGGCCGATCAGGGGCACACGTACCTGTTCTTCGCCGACGACAACTTCGTCGGCCACCGAGCCTACGCCAAGGACTTGCTCCGGGCCCTGATCGCCTGGAATAAGAAACGGGGCACGCCGCTGTCGTTCCACACGCAGGCCAGCATTGACATGGTCCGCGACGACGAGTTGCTGGAGTTGCTCCGCGACGCCAACTTCTACTCCGTGTTCGTCGGCATCGAGTCGCCGCGCAAGGCCAGCCTGGCGGAAACGCACAAAAGCCAGAACGAGCGAATCGACATGGTGGCGGCGATCCACAAGATTCACTCGTACAACATGTTCGTCTCGGCCGGGATGATCGTCGGGTTCGACCAGGACGACACCGACATCTTCGACGAACAGTTCGACTTCCTGCAGGCGGCCCACATCCCCGTCGCGATGTTGAGCGTGCTGCTGGCCGTTCCGAAGACGCCCCTGTATGCCCGGCTGGAGGCGGCCGGCCGCATCCACAACGACCGGAACACGTCCCGCTACACCGGCACCAACGGCGGCACGAATTTCGACCCGATGAACATGTCCCAGGACGAGCTGCGCGAGGGGCACGCGACGCTCTACCGCCGGCTGTATGACCCGGACGCATACGCCGACCGCGTGCTCGGGGTGATGCGGCGATTCCACGACGTGACCTACGTGCCCGAGCGGTTCACGATCAAGCGGTTCCTGACCGGCCTGCGGGTCCTGGGCTACTACCTGGGCCACGGCCGGCGGGCGCGGAGATTCTTCTTCAGGCTGGTGGGCGGCGCGCTGAAGATGTCGCCGCGGTCCTTCAAGATCATCATGATGAAGCTGGGGATGTACTTGCACTTCGTTGAGCTGCACGCCCGCCAGACCGGGTGGGACCCCTGGGGGGCGGACGCGGTGCCGCCGCCGACGGCAAAGCCGCAGCCGCGGTCGGCGCGGGAACTGGCGGCGGTGTCCTAATCAGTCGTCGCAGTCGCCGAGCAGGTAATCGAGCGTGGCCTCGGCCGCCGGCCGCGGGCACGACCACACCAAAAAAAACAGCGCCTGCCGCGCCCATCGCTGGGCGGGGTGTGGATGGACGAACCCAGCCCCCTTACATGCCGTCAGCGCCGCCTGCGTCGCCCGCAGCACCAGCGCGTTGGCCTTGGCCCGCAGTTCCAGGGCGGCCGTCGGTGCCGCCGGCCCGCCGCCGGCCAGGCGGTGCATTTCGTCCCTGACCCGCGTCCGGCCTGTCTCCAGCTTGGCCGCCAAGTCGCGGAACTCCGGCCGGGGCGCCGCCTCAGCGTGCAGCCGGTCAATCGCCGCACCGGCCAGGCCCAGCGCCAGGCACGATGTCTCGAGTCCGCCGGTGCCGCCGCGGCTGCCACTCTTGAACACGTTCTCGACGGGCCCCGCCAGCAGCCAGCGGCTGTCCACTGTCACCTGATTGCACGTCACTTCCGCCGTCCGCGAGCCGGCCAGGGCCGACAGGTGCATCGGCGACTTGACTGCCAACCCCGGCGAGTCCGCCGGTAGCGCGAGCAACACCTGTCGGCCGTCGGCGAACACCCCGCCGGTGATGAGGTGGTGCGCGTGGTCGGCCCCCGTCACCCACGGCATGACGCCGTTGAGGAGGAACCCGCTGGCTGTCTCCTCCACTCGTAACGCCGGGCCGCCGTGCTGCCGGGAGGTCGTCAGCTGCGACAGGCCGACCGTTGCGAACCTTCCGCCGCAGGCCAGTGGGCGGAGCAGCTCACGGCACACGTCGTCGCGGCCGCTGTCGCGGATGCGCCGCACGGCTGCGTCCCGCTGGCTCAGGATGAACGCGGTCGTTAGACACGCCGCCGCCAGCCGCTCGTAGCCGAGCAGCAGCGTCGGCCCGTCCAGTTCCCGACCGCCGTACGCGGTGGGAATCGCCCATTCGAGCACGCCAGCCCTGCGGATCACCTCCCAGGATGCCGCCGGCCAGTTGAGGTCACGGTCCGC
>DASXAN010000441.1:0-4097 GCA_036406755.1 Gemmataceae bacterium | reverse complement strand
AGTGCGGGGCCGCCTTGGTCCCCTCCATCTTCGGATTCACCGCCCCGACCCGGCCGTGGACGACGGCGTTGTGGATGCCGTCCTTGACGTACGGGCTGCGGTTGGGCACGCCGAAGATGCGGTCCGTGTTCGTCTCGTTCTCGGTGAACAGGAGCGGGGCGTCGCCCTCGCAGTAGAGGTAGCGGTCGCCGAGGACAGGATCAGCGGCCTGGATCACGCCCCGGCCCGGGCCGCCGGCGACCTGCCGCAGCACCGGCCGGCCGCGGTCGGGCAGCCAGGCCCAGTCGTTGCGGAACCAGAGGGTCGGCAGGACGTGGATGTCGGCCGGGTCGGGGCCGCGGTTCCAGACGGCGACGCGGACGAGGATTTCCTCGGGGGACTCCTTGGCGTACTCGACGAACACGTCGAAGTACCGGTCGCCGTCGAACACGCCGGTGTCGAGCAGCTCGTACTCGAAGTCGCCCCGGCCGCGGCGGCGGCTGGTCTCGACCAGGTCGCTGTAGGGGTAGGCCCGCTGCGGGTACTTGTAGAGGTACTTCATGTACGAGTGGGTCGGCGTGCTGTCGAGGTAGAAGTAGTACTCCTTGACGTCCTCGCCGTGGTTCGACTCGCCGTTGGTCAGGCCGAACAGCCGCTCCTTAAGGATCGGGTCCTTCCCGTTCCACAGGGCCAGCGCGAAGCAGAGCCGCTGCTGGTCGTCGGAGATGCCGGCCAGGCCGTCCTCGCCCCACCGGTAGGCGCGGGACCGGGCCTGGTCGTGGGTGAAGTAGTTCCAGGCGTCGCCGGATTCGCTGTAATCCTCGCGGACGGTGCCCCACTGCCGCTCGCTCAGGTACGGCCCCCACTTCTTCCAGGGCGTCTCGGGCGATCGGGCTTCCGACAGGCGGGCGTGTTCGGCGGTCATGTGCACCTGCCCCCGGCCGCCCGACTGCCGCGGGCCGGCCGGCGTTTATGGGGAGAGGCCGAGCATGTACTTGTAATGCCCGGGCACCGATTCGAGGTCCGTTTCGTCCGTCGGGTCGAACGGCCGGCGGTTCGCCCACGGGTCGTCCCCCCCGGTGACGACCCAGAGCTTGCCGTCCGGGTCACGGACGACCCACTGGTGACTCGCCTTGTCCACGTACAGCGCCACCGCTGCCTTGCTGTGCACGGCCACGACTGCCCCTCCGGAGCATGGCGGGCGACTCCCACCGTCCGCTGCGGGACGCCGACCTCCGTCGGGGGTCTGTACCGATTTCGCAGATTGTCCCGACGGTCAGCCTAACACCTCGGTCATCCGGTCAGCCATACCGTACCACCGGCCCCGGCCCGGATTGGCCCCGGGCCGGCCGGTCAACTCCTTACAATCGCGCCGATGAGCGCGATGATCCCGAGCCCCGCCAGCAGGACGGCCAGGTATTCCGCGTGGGACACCGGCAACCCGGGGCACCGGCGGCGGACGTCCGCCAGCGCCCGCCGGTGCTGGGCGGTGGCCACGACGAGGGACACCAGGCCGATGACGACCATGAGGATGCCGACGGCCCGGGCGCCCAGGAGCGGCGCTTGTTCGCCCTGTGTCTCGTGGAGGAACTGAAACGCCTTGGCGATCGTGAACCCGAACGAGATGAACGCCAGACCCACCTGCACCCACGCCAGCTGGGTGCGCTCGTGGGCGAGGAAGATGTTCTCGAACGCCAGCCGCGACGCCGTGTCCGGCTGCGGCGCCGGGCTGCCATCGGCGGATCGATCGGCCATGGCGCTATTCCCGGGCGACCGCTGCTAATGCCCGACCGGCTTGGCCTCGGGGTGGGCGGCCGCGTGGCCGTCCACCGGCTGCGGCACCTCGACCGGGATCCGCTCGCCGACGGGGCCGGCCCCCGGCGCGGCAGGCCGCCGGTCGCCGAACCAGGCGATGACGTAGAAGAAGACCGGCGTCAGGAAGATGCCGAACAGCGTCACGCCCAGCATGCCGCTGAACACGGCCGTGCCCAGCGTCCGCCGCATCTCCGCCCCGGCCCCGGTCGAGACCACCAGCGGCAGCACGCCGAGGATGAACGCGAAGCTCGTCATCAGGATCGGCCGCAGCCGCAGCCGGCAGGCCTCGAGCGTCGACTCGTACCGCGGCTTGCCGGCCTCCCGCTCGGCCTTGGCGAACTCGACGATCAGGATGGCGTTCTTCGACGCCAGCCCGACCAGCACGACGAACCCGATCTGGGTGAAGATGTTGACGTCCATCCGGGCGAGCAGCACGCCGATGATCGACGACAGCAAACACATCGGCACGACCAGGATCACCGCCAGCGGCAGCGACCAGCTCTCGTACTGGGCCGACAGCACCAGGAACACGAGCACCGTGCCCAGGGCGAAGACGACCATGGCCGTGTTGCCGGCCTCGATCTGCATGAACGTCAGCTCGGTCCACTCGAACTTCATCGACTTGGGCAGCTCCTTGTCGGCGAGCGCCGCGACGGCCGCGATCGCCTGGCCGGTGCTGGTGCCGGGGGTCATGTTGCCGTTGACCGCCGCCGCGGTGTACGTGTTGTACCGGGCCACCATGACCGGGCCGCCGATGTCCTGCACGTCCGCGACCGTGCCGAGCGGCACCATCGCCCCGGCGGCGTTGCGGACCTTGAGGTCGCGGACGTCGTCGGCCGAGAGCCGGAAGCCCTGGTCGGCCTGGAGGTTGACCTGCCACGTCCGGCCGAACTTGTTGAAGTCGTTGACGTAGTACCCGCCCAGGTAGACTTGCATCGTCGTGAACACGTCGTTGAGCGCCAGCCCGAGGGTCTTGCACTTCTCGCGGTCCACGTCCACGTACAGCTGCGGCGTGTTGGCGCGGAACGACGTGAACAGGCCGACCAGCCCCGGCGTCTGGTTGCCCTTGGCGACCAGGTTGTCGGTCTGCTGCTGGAGGATGTCCAGGCCGTTGCTGCCGACGTCTTCGACGTACAGCTTGAACCCGCCGGCGCTGCCGAGGCCGTCCACCGGCGGGGCGCCGAACACGGCCACGACCGCGTCCGGCACCTCGGCGGCACACGCGGCCCGGAGCTTGGCGATGATCGTGTCGGAATACAGGTCGTGGCCGTGCCGCTCGTGGAACGGGTCGAACGTGATGTACATCGACCCGAAGTTCGACCCGTTGGCGTTGAGCAGCACCGACTGGCCGGCGATGCCGATCGTGTGGGCGATGCCGGGGATGCCGTCGTACTCCTTGCCGCCGGCCTTCGGCCGGTCGCCCTTGTACCGGTCGCCCTTGTCCCCCAGCGCGATCCGCTCGATCCGGGCCAGCACCTCCTGCGTCCGCTCCAGCGACGCCGAGTCGGGGAGCTGGACGTTGACGAGCATGTACCCCTTGTCCTGCTGCGGGATGAACCCGGTCGGGGCGATCGTGAAGGTGTGGTAGGTCAGGTACAGCAGGCCGGCGTAGACGATCAGCACCATCAGGCTCGTGCGGAGCAAGGCGCTGACCATCCGGGTGTAAACGGAGGTCGTGACGTTGAACCCTTGGTTGAACAGGCGGAAGAACCACGCCAGCGGCCGGTTGACGAGCCCGCTCAGGGCCAGCCCGGCCGCGAAGAACGGGGCGGCGATCAGGAACCGCGTCATCCACACGGCCCACCGCTCCATCTGCGTCCAGCCGAGTCTGGTCAGGATCATGTCGGGCAGGATGACGAACGCGGCCGCGGCCACCAGCACCGCGATCCCCGCCCGCGGCAGCGGCTCGTGCTGGGTCCCGGCGTCGCGCGGCTTCAACAACAGCGCGCAGAGGGCGGGGCTCAGGGTGAGCGAGTTCAGGGCCGAGAGCACGGTCGAGACGGCGATCGTGAGGGCGAACTGGCGGAAGAACTGGCCGGTGATGCCGCTGATGAAGGCGCACGGCACGAACACGGCACACAACACCAGCGCGACCGCGATCACCGGTCCGGACACCTCCTTCATCGCCTGCACCGTCGCGTCGTACGGCGTCATCCCGTGCTCGATGTGGTGCTCGACGGCCTCGACGACGACGATGGCGTCGTCCACGACGATGCCGATCGCCAGGACCAGCCCGAACAGCGACAGGTTGTTGAGCGAGAAGCCCATCAGCATCATGACGGCGAACGTGCCGACGATCGCCA
>DASXAN010000440.1:0-10107 GCA_036406755.1 Gemmataceae bacterium | reverse complement strand
CGGGCTAAAACGCTACCACATCCTCGCGGATAATCCCACTGGCCGGGGGTTTCAGCCCGGAGGGCGCTGAATTAAAGCCCCGGTCGAGTCTGCGAGGCCGGGGTCTTCGGGCCCCGATCCCATCAAGTCCGCCCCGGAGGCCGCCGATGATCCGCCGCGCCGCTGTCTTGTTGGCCGCCCTGCTCGCCGTCCCGCCCGCCGCCCGGGCCGTGGACGTCCACGACACCCGCCTGCTCCGCATGCCGGCCGTCAGCGCCACCCACGTCGCGTTCATCTACGCCGACGACCTGTGGGTCGCCAACCTCGACGGCACCGACGTCCGCCGGCTGACGTCCGACGTCGGGATCGAGGCGTTCCCCGTCTTCTCCCCGGACGGCAAGACGATCGCCTTCTCCGCCCAATACGAGGGCAACCTCGACGTTTACACCATCCCCACCGAGGGGGGAGTGCCGACCCGCCTGACCTGGCACCCCGGCGTGGACATCGTCCGCGGCTGGACTCCCGACGGGTCCGCCGTGCTGTTCTCCTCGCCGCGGGCCGCGTTCAGCAACCGCTACCAGAACCTGTTCACGGTCCCCCGCGACGGCGGCTTCCCGACCCAGCTCCCGATCCCGAACGGCTTCGAGGCCAGTTACTCGCCCGACGCCAGCCGGCTCGCCTACACGCCGCTCAACGACATGTCGGGCCAGTGGAAGCACTACCGCGGCGGCACCGCCTCCCGCATCTGGGTCTACCGGTTCGACACTCACGCCGTCGATCAGATCCCGCAGCCGGATGGCCGGTGCAACGACACCTGCCCCCGCTGGCAGGGCAACACCGTCTACTTCCGCTCCGACCGTAACGGCGAGTTCAACCTGTTCTCGTATGACGCCGAGGCGAAGCAGCTCAAGCAGCTCACCAGCTTCACCGACTTCCCGGTCGCGGCCGTGGCCACCGGCGGCGGCAACGTCGTCATCGAGCAGGCGGGCTACCTGCACCGCTACGACCCGTCCAGCGGCGCGACGACCCGCCTCAAGATTGGCTGCGCCGCCGACCTGGCCGAGGCCCGGCCGCGGTACGCCAAGGGGGCGAAGTACGTCCGCAACGCCGGCATCTCCCCGACCGGGGCCCGGGCCGTGTTCGAGTTCCGCGGCGAGATCGTCACCGTCCCGGCCGAGAAGGGCGACCCGCGGAACCTGACGCAGACGCCCGGCACCCACGAGCGCGACCCGGCCTGGTCGCCGGACGGCAAGTCGGTCGCCTACTTCTCCGACGCCGGCGGCGAGTACGCCCTGCACGTCCGGCCCGCCGACGGCAAGGGCGAGGCCAAGGTCCACAAGCTCCCCGGCGCCGGGTTTTATCAGGACCCCGCCTGGTCGCCGGACGGCAAGAAGATCGCCTTCCTGGACAATGCCCTGACGCTCTACTGGATCGACCTCGGCACCGGCAAGGTGACCAAGGTCGCCGCCGAGCGATACTACGGCCCGGCCGAGTTGCGGTCGCTGCGGGCGGCGTGGTCGCCGGACTCGCGGTGGATCGCGTACACCACCGGCAACACGGCCGCCTACCGGACCGTGCACGTCTACTCGCTCGCCGACAACGCCTCCCACCCGGTCACCGACGGACTGAGCGACGCGACCGAGCCGCAGTTCGACGCGGCCGGCAAGTACCTGTACTTCTTCGCCTCGACCGAGGCCGGCCCGGTCAACCAGTGGTTCTCGCAGGCCGGCGCCGACATGAAGGCCCGCAAGTCGCTCTATCTGGTCGTGCTCACGAAAGGAACTCCGTCCCCGTTCGCCAAGGAGAGCGACGAGGAGAAGGGCAAGGATGAGAAGAAGGATGGCGACGAAAAGAAGGACGAGAAGGGGAAAAAGGACGGCAAGTCGGCCGACGTGAAGATCGACTTCGACGGCCTGGACCAGCGGGTGGTCGCCGCCCCGGTGCCGCCCGGCGACTACCACGGCCTGACGGCCGGGGCCGCCGGCCAGGTGCTGTACCTGAAGTCCCCGGCCGACGCCCCGGCGACGTTCGAGGGGCCGAACCGGGCCCCGGCGGAGTTGCACCGCTTCGACGTGGCCAAGCGCAAGGACGAGACGCTCCGCGGCGGCGTCAGCGGCTACAAGCTAACGCCCGACGGCAAGAAGGCGCTGACGTTCACCGCCCCCGGCACCTGGGCGATTGCGGAGGTCGCCCCCGGCATGTCCCCGGAAAAGGGCAAGCTCCACCTGGACGCGGTCGAGGTGCGCGTGGAGCCGCGGGCGGAGTGGGAGCAGGTCTTCAACGAGGCCTGGCGGGTCAACCGCGACTACTTCTACGCCCCGAACTACCACGGGGCCGACTGGCCGGCCATGCGGACCAAGTACGCCGAGTTCCTCCCGCACCTGACCAGCTCGGCGGACCTGTACCGCGTCGTCCGGTCAATGCTCTCCGAGCTGGCCGTCGGTCATAGTTTCACGTCGCCGGGCGAGCGGGCCGTCGAGCCCAAGCGGGTCCCCGGCGGGTTGCTCGGGGCCGACTACGAGATCGCCGACGGCCGGTACCGGTTCAAGAAGGTGTACGGCGGGCTGAACTGGACGCCGTCGCTGCGGGCGCCGCTGACCGCCCCCGGCGTGGGCGTGAAGGCCGGCGAGTACCTGCTGGCCGTCCGCGGCAAGGACCTGCGGCCGCCGGCCAACCTGTATCAACTCTTCGAGAACACGGCCGGCAAGTCGGTCGAGCTCACCGTCGGCCCGAACGCGGACGGCACCGGGTCGCGGACGGTGACCGTCGAGCCGCTCGAGGACGAGTCGGCCCTGCGGAATCGTGACTGGGTCGAGGGCAACCTGCGGAAGGTGACGAAGGCGACCGGCGGCCGCGTGGCGTACGTCTACGTCCCGAACACGGCCGAACAGGGGCACGAGTACTTCAAGCGGTACTTCTACCCGCAGGCCGACCGGGATGCGATCATCGTGGACGAGCGGTTCAACGGCGGCGGCGAAGTGGCCGACTACTACATCGACCACCTCCGCCGGCCGTTCACCGCGTACTGGAAGACCCGGTACGGCGAGGACCTGCGGACGCCGGGGGCGGCCATCTTCGGGCCGAAGGTGATGCTCATCGACGAAACCGCCGGCTCGGGCGGCGACCTGTTGCCGTGGATGTTCCGCCACTACAAACTCGGGCCGCTGGTCGGCAAGCGGACGTGGGGCGGGCTGGTCGGCATCCTCGGCTACCCGACGCTGATGGACGGCGGGCGGGTGACGGCCCCGGACATCGCGTTCTGGACGCCGGAGGAGGGGTTCGGGGTGGAGAACGTCGGCGTGCCGCCGGACGTGGAGGTGGAGCAGTGGCCGGCGGATGTGATCGCGGGCAAGGACCCGCAGCTGGAGAAAGCGATCCAGATCGCGATGGAGGAGTTGAAGAAGCACCCGCCGAAGAAGCCGACCGAGCCGCCGCTGCCGGAGCGGGCGAAGGGCGGGGGGTAAGCCCGGCGCGGTGAGCCCGCAGCGCCAGCAAGGGAACTCATGAGCCCGCAGCGCGAGCAATGGCCCTTGCTCGCGCTGCGGGCTCACGGCGCTCTCACCGCGTTCCGAATGTACTCGCAACTGACGACCTTCTCAACCAAATCGAGCGGCACGTAGTAGTAGTGGTTCGACGCCTCGAACCCGATCCGCGAGTCGGCTCGGCACAGGTCGAACAGCTCGCGGGCGGCTTGGATTTCGGCGTCAAGGATCAGGCCGGTTGGTTGCCGGCTGTCGCGGGCCAGGACGAACCGCACCTGCTGCCCGACCGACCGAAAGTGTAACCCGGCGGCGCGGGCCAGCCGTAGGTCTGCCTCGGCGGCGGCCCGCTTCTCCGGCGGGGCGGCGTCCACCGCCTGCCGCAGCCCCGCCAGCCCGTCCGCCCAGCCGGCCGCCATTTTCTCCCACTGCCGGGCAAACACCGCCGGCGGGTACGGGCCGCGCCAGCCGGCCACGTCGTCGTACGGGAAGCCGATCATCGTCGCCTTCCGCCCGGTTGGCCGGTCGTACAGCAGGTTGGCCGGCCCGAACTGCTGCGGCGCGTGATAGACCACCGCGCCGCAGTACGGGTACTCCGCGAACGCCCGGCTGAACGCCGTCCACGCCCGCCGGGCGTGCGGCGCGCCGGCCGGGCCGTACAGGTCGCGGGCCAGCTCGTCGAGCACGGCGGCCGGGTCGGCGGTCGGCTCGTCGGCGAAGCGGCGGGCGATCCGCAGGTTCGGCGACGGGTAGCCGCCCAGCGACCACGAGAGCATCACCCCGTCCACGCCAACCCGGCCCAGCCGCGAGCAGTGCTCCGCGACCAGGTCCATGACCGGCAGGTACGGCACGGCCGACAGCTCCCAGGTGTTGTTGAACGCCACCTTGGCGACCGTTTTCAGCCCGGCCTGCTTCGCCAGCGCCCAATGCCGCGTGGCCCGCGGGCCGGGGCCGACCGCCGACATGGAGTATTCACCGACCGTGGTCCGCACGCCGCCGCGCTCGACCGGCAGTCCCCACTCGCTCACCGACATGAGCCACGCGCCCTTCGGCGACTTGGCAATCAAATCCGGGGCGTCGCCGTGGTTGTGCCAGCCCCAGTCCCAGACGATCACCTTAGCGTCCGGGGCGGAGCGGCGGACGCCGGCGGCGATGGTCGCGTTAACCTCGGCGATCACGTCGTCCGGGTTCCGCTTGCCGCACCGTGGGCAGGCTTGCGGGTGGCCGTGCGAGGCCCAGCTGGTCAGGTTCTCCGACGCGGTGATGGTGAAGACGCCGCCCAGTCCGGGGACGGCGCGGAAGACGTGCGCCACCGAATCCTCGAGCCACCGCCGCACCCGCGGGTCGCTGGTGCACGGCGCCCGCAGATCGCCCTCGGCCACACCCATCATCTCCGGCCGACGCTCGAAGAACGATGCCGGCATCGCCCGCGGTTCGTTCAGGTACAGGTAGACGGCGATGCCGTGTCGCTTGGCCCGCTCGACGAGCGCCCGCAGCGTCGCCAGTCGTTGCTCGTGGCCGGCCCCGAACTCAGGGAAGTCCGGCCCGCCGGGGGCCAGCTGCCGCAGGACGACGTGCAGCCAGACGCCGTTGACGCCATTGGCCGCCAGCCGGGCGAGCAAGCCGTCCGGGTACGGGTCGAGGCTCGGGTCTGCCAGCGGGTCGCCGAAGGTGCCGAAGTACGAATAGATGAACCGCAGGCCGCCGCCGTTCTTGGGCGGCTCGCTCAAGGTCGGCGGCCGGCTCAGCTCGCCGACGAACGCGAACGCCGGCTCGGCGGCTTTCGCCAGCGCGTCGCCGAAGTACCGCTCCACCACACGCTTGATCGCCGCCTCCCGCTGGCGGGCCGCCACGCCCGGCTCGGCGTACCGCACCGGCTCGCACCGCGGCTTCGACCCGCCCAGCTTGTGCCACAGGAAATCGTCCTCCCGCAGCGCCACGGCCAGCTCGTCGGCGGTCATGTCGAGCAGGCCGAGCAGCTGGTCGTAGGGCAGCAGGTGCCAGTTGCGGCGGACGATCGTGATGTACCCGCGCCGCCGCCACTCCGGCTGGACGTGCACCACCGGCGGCAGGCCCATCGACGCGGCCACGGCCGTGATCTGCTCCGCCGTTCCGCCGAGGACGGTCGCCAGCCGGGCCGGCTCGACCAGCCCCCAGTTCCGCCAGACGACGGCGTGCAGCCGGTCCGGGAAGTGTGGCACCGCGACCGGCTGCGGTTGGTCGCCGGCCGGCAGCGGTTCGCCGGCTGCCGTCGGGCCGTTGCGGAGGACCGCGACCAGAACCATTAGAATCGGCAGGAATCGCGTGAGCATGGGACCACTCTACTTGCGCCGTCGGTTGCCGTCGCCGGCCGATTCGTAGATCATGGGTAGGACCGACTCGTCCCGGGAGATGCCCCGATGAAGCGACCCGCGCTCGCGCTCGCCCTCGCCGCCGCTTGCGGCTATGCCGCGGACCCGGTCCCCAGGCCGAATACGCACGCCGTCGAGCTGAACGGCCACATGTTCACCCTGCCGAACGGCTTCACGATCGAGCTCGCCGCCGCCCCGCCGCTGGTGCTGCGGCCGATCACTGCCGACTTCGATGAGCAGGGCCGGCTGTACGTCTCCGATTCCTCCGGCACCAACGACAAGGTCCAGGTGCAACTGGAGCAGAAGCCGCACCGCATCCTCCGCCTGGAGGACCGCGACGGCGACGGCAAGTTCGACACCAGCACCGTCTTCGCCGACAAGATGATGTTCCCCGAAGGGACGATGTGGCTGGGCGGGTCGCTGTACGTCTCGGCCGCCCCGGTCATCTGGAAGCTAACCGACACCGACGGCGACGGCGTCGCCGACAAGCGGGAGGTGTGGCACGACGGCAAGACGCTCACCGGCTGCGCCAACGACCTGCACGGACCGTATCGCGGGCCGGACGGCTGGGTCTACTGGTGCAAGGGGGCGTTCGCCCAGCAGACGATCCCGCGGCCCGGCAAGCCGCCGCTGGTCACGCGGGCCGCCCACGTCTTCCGCGCCCGGCCGGACGGGAGCGGCGTCGAGCCGGTCATGACCGGCGGCATGGACAACCCGGTCGGCCTGGCGTTCACGCCCGGCGGCGAGCGGATCGTGTGCGGGACGTTCTTCCAGCACCCGGCCGGTGGCCATCGTGACGGCCTGATCCACGCGATCTACGGCGGCGTCTACGGCAAGGACCACGACGTCATCTACGACCACCCGTGGACCAGTCCGCACCTGATGCCGATCATGACGCACCTCGGCCCGGCCGCCCCCGCCGGTCTGCACCGCTACGAGTCCACGGCGTTCGGCCCGGAGTACAAGGACAACCTGTTCGCCGCGCTCTTCAACCTGCACAAGGTCACGCGGCACGTCCTGGTCCCGACCGGCTCGACGTTCACCACGCGGGACGAGGATTTCGTGGTGTCGAGCAACATCGACTTCCACCCGACCGACGTGGTCGAGGACGCGGACGGGTCGCTACTCATCATCGACACCGGCGGCTGGTACAAGCTGTGCTGCCCGACTTCACAATTCCACAAGCCGGACGTGCTCGGGGCGATCTACCGGGTGCGGCGGACGGGGGCACCTCAGGTAGAGGACCCTTGGGGCAAGCAGGTTCCGTGGGTCCATTTGACGATGGATGACCGGAGGCCGGCCGTTCGCCGCCAGGCAATCATAATGGCGGCCCGTTTCGGTGCCTCGGCCGTTCCCGGAATGGACCAGATGATCCGAACGGCTAGTTCCCCCGAAGCACGGCGGAATGCGATTTGGGCGGTCTGTCGAATTGACGACCCGACCGCTCGCGCCGCAACTCGGACCGGGTTGCGGGACGCGGATGAGTCGGTACGGCAAGTGGCCCTCCATGCCGTCAGCCTTTGGCGTGACCGGAAGGCCGTACCGCAGTTGCTAGATCTCTTGCGGTCGGCGTCTCTGCACGACCGCCGGGCCGCGGCCGAAGCACTCGGCCGAATCGGTGACAAAGCTGCCATCCCACCTCTCTTGAAGGCTCTCGGCGACGAGAAAAACGACCACATCCTCGACCACTCGCTGACCTACGCCCTGATCGAGATCGGCGATCGCGATTCCGTCGCCGCCGGCCTCAAGAGTGACAACCCGCGCGTCCGCCGCGCCGCCCTGACCGCCCTCGACCAGATGCCCGGCGGCAAACTCGACGCCGCGGCCGTCACGGCCGAGTTGGCCGCGGCCGACCCGGCGCTCAAGGAGACTGCCTGGTGGATCGCCGGCCACCACCTGGAATGGGGCGGCGACCTGGCCGGCGTCCTGCGGGACCGCATCGCCAAGGGCGAACTTCCGCCGGCCGATCAGGAGGACGTCGCCGGCCAGCTCGCCAAGTTGGCCAAGTCGCCGGCGATCCAGCAGTTCCTGACGGACCTGCTCACGAATCCCTCGGCCCCGCCGGCGGCGAAGCGGATCGCCCTGCACGCGCTGGCCCAGGCCGGCGTGCGGCCCGCCCCGCAGGCGTGGGTCAACGCCGTCGCCCAGGCCATCGCATCTGCCGAGGGCGACCAGCTCCGTGACGCCGTCCGCACCGCCCGCGCCCTCAACGTGCCCAAGCCGAAGGCCGGGGCACTGAGCAAGGTGCTGCTGACGGTCGCCGGTAATGACCGTCTGCCGGCCGAAGTCCGCCTGGACGCGCTGGCCGCCGTGCCCGGCGGGCCCTCGGCCGTGCCATCATCGCTGTTCGAGTTCCTCCGCGACCAGCTCCGCCCGGACCGGACGGTGGCCGTCCGCACCACGGCCGCCGACGTGGTGTCGCGGGCGAAGTTCAACCGCACTCAGCTCCTGGCCCTGTGCGAATCCATCCGGGCCGCCGGGCCGCTGGAGGTCGAGCGGCTGCTGGATGCGTTCGCCCAATCGAAGGATGAAGGCGTCGGCACGGCCCTGGTCACGGCCCTGAAGGCGTCGGCCGCCCGCGGCGGGCTGCGGGTGGCATCGCTGCGACCACGGCTGGCGGCCTTCCCGCCGCCGGTCCAGCGACAGGCGGACGACTTGTATGCCGCCCTGGACGCCGACCAGGCCCAGCAGAAGGCCAAGCTCGAAAAGCTGCTGACGGCAATGGAGCCAGGGGACATCCGCCGCGGCCAGAGCGTCTTCCACAGCGCCAAGGCGGCCTGCTCGACCTGCCATTCGGTCGGCTACGTCGGCGGCAAGCTCGGCCCGGACCTGACCAAGATCGGCTCGATCCGCACCGAGCGCGACCTGCTGGAATCGATCGTCTTCCCCAGCGCCAGCTTCGTCCGCAGCTACGAGCCGGTGGTGGTCATGACCAAGGCCGGCAAGCAGTACAACGGCCTGCTCCGCAAGGACGCGGCCGACGAGGTCGTGGTCGCCACCGCGGCCGACCAGGAGGTGCACGTGCCGCGGGCGGACGTGGACGAGGTGCAGCCGAGCACGGTGTCGGTGATGCCGGCCGGGCTGGACCAGCAGCTGTCGCCGCGGGAGCTGGCCGACCTAGTTGCGTTCCTGAGGGCGTGCAAGTGAGCTTGCCGCTTGCGGCTATGCGAGCAATCGCCCGGATAGCCGCGAGCGGCGACATGGATGGGAGTCGTCGCGCGTGACCCACCACGTCTCGTCCCGTTCCTGTCTCCTACTCATCGTTCTCGCGCCGCTGGCTGCCGCCGCCGACGACCCGGCCCCCGGCCAGTCGATGCACGGCGCCGCGTTCAACGACGGCCCCCGCCAGGCGGCCGTCCTGCTCGGCGGCACCGGCGTCGTCCACTTCCCGGTCACGACGAAGTCGCCGGAGGCGCAGGCGTTCATCACGCAGGGCGTCGGCCAGCTGCACGGTTTCTGGTACGTCGAGGCCGAGCGGTCGCTCCGCCAGGCGGCCATGCTCGACCCGGACTGCCCGATGGCCTACTGGGGCATGGCCTTCGCCAACCTGGACGGCGACGAGAAGCGGGCCGCCGCGTTCGTCGCCGAGGCGGTCAAGCGGGAGTCGAAGGCCAGCCCCCGCGAGAAGCTGTACATCGACGCCCTCAACGAATACCTGACCGCTCCACAGCGCGACAACGCCGGCCGACGGCGGGACCTGGTCAAGCGGTACGAGGCGATCGCCCACAAGTTTCCGGCCGACCTCGAGGCGAAGGCGTTCCTCCTCTGGCAGATCTGGGATAATCACCTGCACGGCGTGCCGCTCGACAGCCGGCTGGCGGCCGACGCCCTGATCGGCGAGGTGCTCGCTGCCGAGCCGCGGCACCCGGCGCACCACTACCGCATCCACGTCACCGACCACCCGGACGGCGACCTGGCGCACGCGCTGGCGTCGTCGGCGGCGTGCGGCCCGGTCGCCCCGGCCGTCCCGCACATGTGGCACATGCCCGGGCACACCTACGTGAACGCGAAGCGGTATGCCGATGCCGCCTGGCAGATGGAGGCAGCCCTGCGGGTCGAACACGCATTCCTGATGCGGATGCGGATGATCCCGGACGAAACCCGGCTCTACGCCCACAACCGCGGTTGGTTGATCGACAACCTCGAATACGCCGGCCGGGTGCGGGACGCGATCGGCCTGTGCAAGCATGTTATCGAGCTGCCGCGGCACCCGGGCAACCACTCGGCCGCCGACGCCCGCCGCAAGCTGCTCGACATCCTGGTTCGCCACGAGCGATGGGACGAGCTGCGGCAACTGG
>DASXAN010000439.1:0-8394 GCA_036406755.1 Gemmataceae bacterium | reverse complement strand
GGGCAACTTCTTTCGGGCGTCCGGCGCGCTCCGCCGACGTACCGACCTCTTCCGAGAACAGCGAGCACGAGCCCCCGGCGGGCTCTCGTCGTCCAAGTCCTGGTTTGATTCTCGGCCTTTTCTTTCGGAGGTCTGAACGATGGCCCTCTCCCGACAAGTCCCGCGGCACCGCCCGCTCGGCTTCACCCTGATCGAGCTGCTCGTCGTCATTGCGATCATCGCCATCCTGATCGGCCTGCTGTTGCCCGCCGTCCAGAAAGTCCGCGACGCCGCCGCCCGGTCCAGCAGTATCAACAACCTCAAGCAGATCGCCCTGGCCGCCCACGCTTTCAACGACGCCAACGGCGACCGCCTGCCCAACCCGGCCGCGCCCATCAATCCGGCGTTCCCCGATACGGCCGCCAACCCGTGGAACCAGGCCACCGGCCCGTTCTACCAACTGCTGCCGTACCTGGAACAGCCCGCCCTGTACGCCTCGATCTGCTCCATCAACAGCCAGGCCGCCTACGACGCGATCATGCCGACGCCGCAGGGCCGGGCGGCAGTGCTGAAGGTGTTCCGCAGCCCGGCCGACCCGAGCAACGACTCCGGCCAGGTGCTCATCAGCGGCTCGCCAACGCCGATCAACAACGGCCTGTGGGGCACGGCCAGTTACGCGTACAACCCGCTCGTGTTCCGCACCGTCGTCATGGGCCTGGGCCGGTCGTTCCCGGACGGGACCAGCAACACACTCTTGCTCAGCGAGAAGTACCAGGTGTGCGGGTCCGGGCCGGGGACGGGGACGATCCAGAACTACTGGTTCGGGTCGTACGTCGGCAACTCCAACGCCTTCTACTGGGCCCCCGTCCTGCCCGGCTGTGACCTGCTGACCGCCTCCGGCCAGTTCGCCGGCGGCGACTTCCTGCCGTCCAACCTGGCCGTCGCCCCGCCCTTGTGCAACCCGGCCGCCCCGAGCGGGCCGCACCCCGGCGGCATCCTCGTCGCCCTGGCCGACGGCGGCGTGCGGTTCCTGTCGGCCACCGGCGCCACCGCCCGCCTCGGTAGCCCGTCGGTGTACGACCAGCCGGCCGCAGGAGCCCAGGTCCCCTTGCGCGGCTACGTCTGGTCCGCCCTGCTCACGCCGGCCGGCGGCGAGACGTTTACCCTCGACTGACAACCACATGACACGGACCCGTTGCCTGCCGCTGATCGCCGCCCTGGCCCTGGCCGGGTGCGACCGGGCCGCCCCGCCCGTCCCGCACATCGACTACGCGCGGTCGAACACCTACGGCGTGGTCCCGTTCAAGGACGACGCCCCGGCCAACGCCGCCGTCGCCGCCGCCGACTTCCCGCTGTCGTTCGTGGACCACGAAGGCAAACCGGTGGACCTGGGCCAGTACCGCGGCAAGAAGAAAGTGGTGCTGGTGGTGCTGCGGGGCATGCCGCGGTCGGAGCGGGGCGCGTTCTGTCCGTCGTGCCTGGCGCAGACGAGCAGCCTGATGGCCAACCAGAAGCAGTTCACCGCCCGCGGGGCGGAGTTGCTCGTCGTGTTCCCCGGCCCGTCGGACCGGGTCGGCGAGTTCCTGACGAAGGCGACGACGCAGACGCCGGGCGAGCCGGCCCGGGCGTTCCGCGTACTCTTGGACCGGGAGTGCCGGGCGTGTGACCGCCTCGGCATCCGTGACGACCTGGCCAAGCCGAGCACGTACATCCTCGACACGCAGGGCAACCTCGTCTACGCCTACGTCGGCGAGACGTCCACCGACCGGCCGTCGGTCAAGGCGATCCTCGCCCAGCTCGACCAGGCACCGTGACCATACAGCCATGACCCCGGGCCCCGACCTCGACCGCACGGCCGTCACCCCGACCGACTGGTTACCGGGGTACGAGATGCTCTCCGTCATCGGCACCGGCGGGTTCGGCACCGTCTTCAAGGCCCGCCAGCACAAGCTCGACCGGGTGGTGGCACTGAAGGTCGTGCAACTGGACCCGGCGACGCAACCGGCCCTGGCCGCCCGGCTGGAGAACGAGGCCGTCACCCTCGGCCGGTTGCACCACCCGAACATCGTCCAGGTGTACGATTACGGGTTCCACGCCGGGCGGATGTTCATCGCCATGGAGCTGCTCGACGGCGAGGACCTCGGCCAGCCGCTCAAGCGGGACGGCAAGATCGACGAGCGGACCATGTGGGCGATCGCCCGGCAGACGGCGTCGGCGCTGGCCCACGCCGCCGGTCACGGCGTCATCCACCGCGACATCAAGCCGCCCAACCTGGTGCTGGTGCCGGCCCCGGCCGGGCTGGACCTGCCGCCGGACGTGCCACTGGTGAAGGTGACCGACTTCGGCCTGGCCCGAACGAAGTGGGCGGCCGACGCGGAGGGCCGGCTGACGGCCCCGGGGGCGGTGCTGGGCACGCCGCTGTACATGGCCCCGGAGCAGTACCGCGGTTCGGCCGACCTCGACCACCGGGTGGACATCTACGCCCTGGGGGCGACGGTGTTCCACGCCCTGGCCGGCCGGCCGCCGTTCGCCGGGGAAAACGTCTGGGACGTGATGGTGCAGAAGATGGGGCGGTCGCCGCGGTCGCTGCCGGCCATCCCGCCGGCGTCGGCCGCGCTGGTCGGGCTGATGATGGCCCCGGACGTGGCCGACCGCGTCCCCACTTACGAAGATCTGATCGCCCGCATCGACCGGCTGCGATTGGGCGGGGCCGCGCCACGGGCCGGCCGGCCGTGGTGGCAGGCCGCGGTCGGAGCGGCGGCCGTGTTGACGGTGGCGGCGCTGGGCATCCACGTCGGCCTGCCGGCCTCGACGCGGGTGGCGGCCGTGGACGGCGGGCCGGGGCCGCGCTACGTCTCCGGCGGGGCGCACGAGGCGCTGTTCGACAGCGCGACGCTGCACGGCTGGCGGCCGCACGCCGCCGGCGGGGCGTGGCGGGTGGACCGGGACGACGAGGGGGCGACGGTGCTGACCGGGACGGGGTTCGTCCGCCGACCGTTCGCCGCCCCGGCCGACTACCGGCTGACGATCGGCCTGGACGTGGGCCAGGCGACGGCGGCGGAGGTGCACTTCGGCCTGCCGGCCGGCGGCCCGGACGCGACGGCGGTGCGGTACGTGCTGCGGGTCAGCCGTCAGGCGGGGGCGGTGTTCGGCACGAAGGCGGGCGATCGGGCGCCGTTCCGGCCGCTGGGGGCGGCGGTGCCGTTCCCGCCGGCGGCGTGGTTCGACGGCCGGCGGCCGTACCTGGAGGTGCGGATACAGCGGGCGGGTGGTGCGTGGTCGGCGTGGTTCAACGGCACCGAGGCCGGCCGGGCGGCGGACGACGGCGGGCCAAAGGCGGCGGAGGTCCGGCTGAACGCCGAGGGCGGCCCGGCGCGGGTGGACTCGGTGATTCTGGAAGCGCTGGAGCGGGCGGAGTGAGCGGCCGGTTGAGTTGTGACACCC
Organism: Gemmataceae bacterium; assembly: GCA_036406755.1. Taxonomy (GTDB): domain Bacteria; phylum Planctomycetota; class Planctomycetia; order Gemmatales; family Gemmataceae; genus DASXAN01. Next base: position 4,971 of record DASXAN010000439.1, on the reverse strand, counting down.
GACCGCCGACCACCGCGGTCCTTCGGTTCTCGCCGCCGGCCGCCGGCCCGAACGTATGACTCCAAGCCGCCAGTCACTTCCGCGGGAACGACGGCACCGGCGGCAGGACCACCGGCTCCTCCTTGATCTTCTTCTTCAGCAGCTTCACGGCCGCCGCCAGCTGGGCGTCCTCGCCCTTGAACGTGGCGTGCGGCAGGTTGTCCACCACCACGTCCGGCTCGACCCCGTGGCCCTCGATCAGCCACGTCCCGCCCTTGTCGAAGACCCCGAACTCGGCCGCCGTCGCGATCCCCTTGTCCAGCAGGTCGTTGCTGGACGACAGCCAGATCTCGCCGCCCCAGGTGCGGGTGCCGATCACCGTGCCCAGCTTCAGCCGCTTGACCCCCTCGGTGAACGCCTCGCCGTCCGAGGCCGTGAACTCGTTGCACAGGATGACCACGTGGCCGCGGAAGGCGTACTGCATATTCCACAGGTTCTGCCGGCCGACCCGCTGGTTCCAGTAGAACCACGCCTTGCGGAGCAGCCGGCCGATGATCCACGAGTCGATGTTGCCGCCCTGGTTGTTCCGCACGTCGATGATCAGCCCGCCTTTGGCGAACGCCGGGTAGTACCCGCGGGCCCACGACTCGTAGTCGTCGCCGCCCATCGCCCGCAGGTGGACGTAGGCGACGTCGCCGCCCCCCAGGTCGTCCGTCATCCGCCGGCGGGCGTACTCCCACTCGTGGTACCGCAGGTCGTCGTCCTCCTTCACCGTCAGCGGCTTGACGATCACCTTCCGCGGCTCGCCGGTGGCCGGCTTGACCGCCAGCAACACCTGCTTGCCGGCCTTGCGGCGGAGCAGCTCGCCGATGTCGGCGGCCGGCAGGGTCGGCTGCCCATCCACGGCCACGATCACGTCGCCGGCCTTGACGTTGACCCCCGGCCGGGCCAGCGGTGAGGCTCGCTCCGGCTCGTCCGGGTCGTGGCGGTAGATGCGCTCGACCCGGTAGCCGCCGGCCCTGGCGTCTCGCACCAGCGCCGCCCCGAGCCGGCCGGGGGACACTTCCTCCGGCCCCTTGCGGACGTCGCCGGGGGCGACGAAGATGTGCAGCGCCGACAGCTCGGAGACCATCTGCGCCATCAGGTCGGCCAGCTCGTCGCGGTCGGTCACGCGGGGCAGCAGCGGCTCGTACTTGCGGCGGACCGCCGGCCAGTCCAGCCCGTGCATGCCGCGGTCGTAGAAGTAGTCCCGCTCCAGCCGCCACGCCTCGGCGAACATCTGTCGCCACTCCTCGCGGGGGTTGACGGCGAACGACCACCCGCCGAGATCGAACTTCGCCTTCTTGTCCTCCGGCTTCTCGACGGCCGCGTCGGCGAGGTAGAGTTCCTTCTCCTTGCCGATGAGCAGCTTCTTGCCGTCGGCCGACGCCTCCAGGCGGATGACCTTCTCGGCGATGGGCTTGACCTCCGGATCGTCGTGCTCGATCGCCACGCCCTCGACGGTGCCCTTCTGCTCCTCGCCGGCCGGCAGCGATAGCCAGAACAGCGCCTTCTCGGTGACGACCAGCGACCGGTAGTTGCCCGGCGGCACCGGCACCGGGATCAGCCGGGCGGCGAGGCCGTCGAGGTCGATCGTCACGGCCGGCGGCTTCTTGTCGTCCTTCTTCTCCTCCTTCTTGTCGTCCTTCTTCTCCTCCTTCTCCGGCGGGTCCACCTCGGTCGGCGGGGTGAACGGCGACCGCAGCCCGGGCGTGAGCGGGAGGTGATAAATCTTGGTCTTCTTGTCCAGGAACGGCTCGGGCTGGTGGCTGCCCCAAGGCGCCTTGACCACGGTCTTGAGGTTGCGGTCGGAGAGCAAGTAGAGCCACTTGCCGTCCGGGCTGAAGGCCGGGGACGCACTGTCGTAGCGGTCGGTCGTCACCGGCGTCGTCTTGCCGGTCGCCAGGGAGTAGAGGATGACCCGGCGGAACAGGTTGTCGCCCGTTTCGGCGTAGGCGAGCCACTTCGAGTCCGGCGACCACGCCAGGTCGCCGAACTCGTCCACGGCGGACTCGGCCAGCCGCTTGTTCTCCTTCGTCTCGACGTTGAGCAGGAACAGCCGCTGGTTCTTGTCGGCGTGGGCGACGTACTTGCCGTCCGGCGACGGCACCGCCAGCCGCCGCAGGACCGACCCGTCCTTGGTGAGCTGGACGGCGTCGCCGGCCCCGTCGGCCGGGACGGTCCACAGCTCGCCCTCGCCGGACTGGTCGGAGATGACCAGCAGCTTCTTGCCGTCGGGCATGAACCGGGCGTCGCGGTACCGCACCCCCGGCTGGCGCCCGGCCTCGACCAGCCGGCCGCCCTTGCGGGGGATGACGAACGCCCGGCCGCGGGCCGTGACGGCGACCCTGGTCCCGTCCGGCGACGGGTGGGCGTCGGACAGGAACTCGACCGGTTCCTTGATCCACTTCTCGCGGGTCTGGTCGAAGTCGGAATCGAGGACGATCGGGATGAGCTTGTCGCTGTCGGCGGCGATGTCGTAGGCGTGCAGGTCGGCCCCGAGCTGGTAGACCACCCGGCCGCCGGCCAGGGCCGGGGAGGCGAGGTCGAAGTCCTTGTGCTTCGTGTGCTGCTTCGGGTCGGCGCCGTCCGGCTTGACCGACCACAGGTTCATCGTCCCGTCACGGTCGGAGGCGAAGTAGACCCGCCCCTCCCAGACCATCGGCGCCTTGCTCGTGCCGGGGTAGTCGGCGGTGAGCGGCTTGGCCTCGGCGTCGCCGCCGCGGAACGACCACAGCTGCTGGGCGGTGCCGCCCTTGTAGCGCTTCGTGTGGCTGCCCTGGAACGGCAGGCGGGTGAAGAACAGCGTCTTACCGTCCGGCGAGTAGCAACCGTCGGCCGCCTGGGCTAGCGGGACCGCGGTGCGGGTCACGGCCCCGTCGGCCGACGAGACGTCGTAGACGAACAGCTGCGGCGCGGGAAGGCCGGCGTGGGCGTCGGTGCCAACCAGGACCTTTCCGTCGGGCGTCCAGCCGACGTGCGACACGTAGGCGTCGTTGAACGTCAGCCGCCGCGGCCGGCCGCCGGCCAGCGGCATGGTGTAGACGTCGTAGGAGCCGTCATACGAGGCCGCAAATGCGATGGTCTTGCCGTCGGGCGAAATGGCCGGTCGCTCCTCGGCGGCCGGGTGGGTGGTCAGCCGGATCGCCCGGCCGCCCGCGATCGGGACGGACCAAAGATCGCCCTCGGCGACAAAGACGACCGTGTCGCCGTGAATGGCCGGCTGGCGGTAGTACCCGGGCTCGGCGGCGGCGACGGGGGTTGCCACGGCCGCGCCACAGAGCAAGGCGAGGACGGCGCGCATCGGTCACCTCGGCGTGCGACGTTTGGTCAGACTTACGGGGTTGGGTCAGACTATAAGCCGGGCGGCGACTCTCCAATGATTGGTCCGGCGGCGCAACGGCACTGCCCTGTCGACCGGGCCGCGTGTGTTACCGCTCTGCGTCGCGGCCCTACGGCGGGTGTCTTAGGCGCAGCAATCTGGTGAGTGAGTTCAGGGCCCGGAGGCGACGGCCACATCGGTACTCGACGGCCGCCGCCGGCCGGACGCCGTCGGCCGTCCTATTCCGGCGCCTCGACCGTGACTGCCATGATCACGGGGGCCGTGTCATCTCCGCCTTTGACGAATTCGATCTCCTTGATCGGCTCCGCCCGCCGCGGCCGGACCGCCAGGTAGCGGACCTGCCGGCCCCGCAGGTTGAACGCGAACCGGGACTCCGGCACGTCCACCCGGCGGATGTAGTCGGCGAAGTGGACGCCGTTGAGCAGGGCGTGGTCCTCCGTCGTCCCGTCCGCGTAGTGAAGCCGGACGATGAGCGACGTCGTCCCCTTCTCGCTGTATGGGTAGCCCCAGCCGCTCACCCCGCTCAGGAGATGGATCGCCTTGGCCGGGGCGTTGCACGGCACCGTGACCGCCTTCGGCATCCTCGGTGCCTGGTATCCTTGGGGGCCGTATAGCAGGATCACGTTCGGCGCCCGGCCGCCCTGGGGGTCGATCAGGTGGAACGGCACCTCGCCGACCGTTTTGGGCTTCCAGTCGTCGAACGCTAGCCGCTCGGCCGCCGCCTCCGGCCTGTAGAACAGGCCGCGGGTGCTGACGGCCGTGGCCGCCTTGTCCAGCGGCAGCGGCAGGTACTTGCCCCGGGCCGTCAGGAACTCCAGCAGGTCGGTCAGATCCTTGCGACTGATCTGCTTCTCGAACCCGTCGGGCATGAGCGACTTGGCCGTGGCCGTCAGCTCGGCGATGTCCTCCCGCAGGACGGTCTGCCGCTTGGCCTCGCTGTCGATCAGCTCGACGGCCGTCCGCGATTCCGACGCCAGCAGGCCGGTCAGGACTTGCCCCTTGGTGGTCATCAAGGAGTAAATGCGGAAGTTACTCTCGACGCTGCGGCTCGGGTCGAGGATGTCGGTGAGCAGGTGGTCCTTTGGGTGCACGGCCATGCCGGTCAGGTCCGGGCCGATCCGCTCACCCTCGCCGGAGTGCGTGTGGCACTTGGCGCAGGTGTTCTTGAACACGACCTTGCCGGCGGCCGCGTCCCCCTTCTCCTTCGTCACGGCGTTCAGCTCGTCGATCACCTTCTGCCGGTCGGGGTTGGGCAGGGCGTCGCCGCGGCGCAGCAGGGTCACCGCCCGGCGGCGGACGCGGGCGTCCGGGTGGTCGGCCAGCGCCTGCCGCTGGTCCAGGGCCAGGTCGGCGAGGTGGGCGGTCCCGGCGTCCACTCGGTCGAGGAAGGCCCGCGTCCACTCCGGCCGGGTGAGCAGCACGGCCAGCCCGGCCGAGCGGGCGGCGGGCGTCAGCTCGGGCAGCCGGTCGAGGACCAGGGCGGCCAGCCCGGGGGCCTCGCTGGTTTGCAGGGACCGCAACAGGCCCGCGGCCAGGTCCGGCGGCGTCCGGGGCGTGACCAGGTCGAGCAGCGTCCGGGCCGTCGCCTCGTCGGCCGGGCGGTGGCCGAC
>DASXAN010000438.1:0-4144 GCA_036406755.1 Gemmataceae bacterium | reverse complement strand
GATCGGCTCGATGATGCCGACGCCGAACAAGTATCCCCACACCCGGTTGACGTACGTGCGGGCGAAGTACGGATTGTCCGGGGACGTGACCCACGCGGCCAGCTCCTGCCGGCGGGTGGCGTGCTCGGCGGTGTCGTGCTTGCACTGGAACGGGAACTTCGGCGCCATGACGGCCCCGGTGCGGATGTGCGTCACGTCGCCGGAGGGCACGTCGCTGACGGCCTCGTAGAGCGGCTTGGCCCCCTCGACGGCCGTGCCGCCGATCGTCCGGCCGTTGCTGGCCGGGTCGGTCTTCAGCGCGAACTGGGCGAAGTACGCGGCCGTCTGGTAGTACTGGTCCTGGGTCCACCGCTCGAACGGGTGGTCGTGGCACTTGTTGCAGTTGAACCGCACGGCCAGGAACAGGTGGGTGGTGTTCTCCATCGCCGCGGCCGGCTCGCGGAGGATCTTGAAGTACGACGCCGGCGGGTTCTCCTTGTTCGACCCGGTCGCGGTCAGGATTTCGCGGGCGAACTGGTCGTACGGGGTGTTCTTCGCCACCTCGCCCTTGATCCACTTGCGGAACGCGGCCGCCCCCTCGGCGCCGAGGAACTTGCGGTTCACCTCCAGCAGGTCGGCCCACTTGTTCGACCAGTATTCGACGTAGGCGTCCGAGCCGATGAGCTTGTCAATGAGTGCCTCGCGCTTGGCCTTCGAGTCGGCCTTGTCGTCGAGGAACGCCCGCACGTCGTCGGCCGTCGGCGGCAGGCCGGTCAGGTCGAGGTAGACGCGGCGGACGAAGTCGGCGTCGGAGCAGACGTCCGACGGCCTGATCTTCAGCCGCTGCCACTTGGCCGCGACCAGCTCATCGACGCGGTTGTAGCCGGGCGGTTGTTCCCAGACGAACTTGTCGCGGTTGCCCATGACGGTCAGCGTGGTGGCGGCGTACGCCCCCTCGTAGCGGGCCAGCACGGCCGCCTCGCCGCGGCGGACGGCGGTCAGCAGCCCTCGGGGCGCTGACGCAGTCCCGCTCGCCACGGCCGCGACCTCGGAGTTGCCGCTCTCGACGAACGCCTCGCGGGTCACGTCGCGGGTCGAGCCGTCGCCGTAGATGGCGACGACGCGGAACTGTTGCTTGTCCCCTTCCCGCTGCGCGATCGGGTTGGCCGGGCTGATCTCGATCTTCTTCACCTTCGCCGACGTGGGGTCGATCTTGGCCCCGTCGGCGATCCAGCTGCGGATCGTCTCGTAGTAGGCCTCGCCGGGGCGGACGAGCTGCCCGCCGACGTGCGGCACGGCACCGGTGCACTTCAGGAGCATCAGGCTGTCGTCGGGAGAGGCGACGTTCGTCCGCCGGCTGGCGTGGTCGTCGGTCAGCGACCGCACGTCGAAGACCGGGTCGTAGCCGCGGAGCGACAGCTTGAACCCGTTCTTGCCGGCCTGGGCGCCGTGGCAGGTGCCGGCGTTGCACCCGAGCCGGGCCAGGAGCGGCATCACGTCGCGGACGAAGTCGGCGTGGACGCCGGTGGCGGCGCCGCTGACGGCGACCGGCACGCGGGCCGTCTGGTCGGCGACGCGGACCAGCACTTCGCCGGCGCCGTCGGCCTTGGCCCGCACCAGGCCGGATGGGGTCACTTCGGCGACGCTGGGGACGGCACCGTTGGCGTGGTAATCGGCGGTGCGGGTCACGTCGATGCGGTCGCCGTTGGCGAGTCGAGCGGTGACGACGAGCTGGGCGTAGTCGAACTTGCCCTTGAGGCGGACTTCAGCAGGGGTGACGTCCAGGGTGGTGACCTGGGAGACGGCGCGGAACTTCTCCGCCTCGGGCGCGTCATCGGGAGGGCGAGGCTCCTGCCGAGCCGCTTGCGCTCGCGGCTCGGCAGGAGCCTCGCCCTCCCGCGCGGCGACCCGCGGCGCTCCGCTCGCCAAAGGCGCCGGCGCGAACTGCTTGACCAGCTTCCCGTCGGCCGCGTCGTACAGCCGGACGTTGCCGTCCGCCCCGGCCGTGGCGACCACCTTGCCGTCCGGCCGGAACGCCACCGCGTAAATGGCCGCGTCCGGCACGACCGCCTTGGCGATCTCCTTGACGCCCTCGTGGTGGTAGTCCTCCAGCGCCTTCTTCTCGGCGGCCGAGCGGCCGCTGACGACCTTCTGGTTGATCGCCTTGATCCGGTCGGGCAGGGCCGGGTCGAACTCGTAGCCGTAGACGGCGACCTCGCCCTTGCCGTCGAGGCTCGACACGGCCGCGATCCGCTTGCCGTCCGGGCTCACCGCGAGGCCGTTGATCCGCCCGGTCAGCGGCGGCAGCTCGCGGATCAGGTTGCCGTCGTCGCCGATGACGCGGGCCGTCAGCCGGTAGACGCGGTAGACCCGCGGCTTGCCGTCGTCGCCGCCGACCACCACCTCGTCCCGCTTCGGGTGCCGGGCCACGGCCGCGACGCCGCCCTTGAGCGCGCCGGGGGTGATCGACGTGATGTTGTCCACGAACCGCTGGGTCGCCACCTCGGTCAGCTTGACCGTGCGGTCGCGGCCGACGGAGATCAGGTGCGACCCGTCCGGGGTGAAGACGGTGTCGAGCGGCCAGTCGCCGTGGGAGCCCTGCTGCAACACCTGCTCGCCGGTCTTGGCGTCGATGGCCCGCACCGTGTTGTCCGGGCAGCCGAACGCGACCTTCGTCCCGTCCGGCGACCAGCTCACGCCGTAGAGGGTGTCGAAGCCGATGGATTTCGACAGGTCGAGTTTGCGTTTGGCGACGTCCCACACCTGGATTTCGCCGCTGCGGCAGGGCAGGCCGCCGGCGACGGCCAGCCGCGACCCGTCCGGCGAGAACCGCACCGACTGGATGCGCTCGGCCAGTCCGACGAGCCGGGCCGACAGTTCCCCCGTCTCGCCGTCGCAGAGCAGGACTTCGTGGAAGCCGGCGACGGCCAGCAGCTTGCCGTCGGGGGAGTAATCGACGGCCGCGATCACCGGCGGGCGGGTGTAGACGGGCAGGTGGTCGGCGTCGTACCGCTCCTTGGCGTTGGACGGCGTGTCGTCCTCGGCCCCCTCGGCGATCCAGCGGCGGATCAGGTCGATGTCGGCCTGGTCGAGCGGCTTGCGGCCCTCGGGCATCTCGGCCTTGCCGTCCTTGGGGATGATGAGGGTGAGCAGGTTGCTATCGGCCGGGTTTTTCGGCGTGACGGCCGGGTCGCCGGACTCGCCGCCGGCGAGGAGCTTGTCGAAGGCGGTCATGACGTAGCCGCCCTTGTCCTTGGCCGGCTGGTGGCAGCCCTGGCAGTTGGCCTGGAAGATCGGCCGGACCTGCTTGTAGTAGCTGACCTTCGTCGCCGGGGCGGGCTTGGCCTCGGCGGCGGGCGAGCGGGGTGTCGTCAGCGCCCCGAGGGTGGCCAGCACGGCAACGACGGACGCAGGCAAGCAGGACCGCAGACGCATACGGCAAAACCTCTCGGCGGGCCGGGTCGAACGCGGGCGGGAACGAGTCTGGCGGGACGACACGGGGCCCCGGCGAATCCCGGGGGCGAAGGTCGCTGGTCGTGACGACTCTAGAGATGCATGGTACACGGCGGCGGGGCTGGGGCAAAGGAGAAATGCCGGAGTTCTTGGGCCGTCGGGCGGCCGGAAGGCGTCATTCCGAAACTGGACGGAAGCGCACATTTTCGGCCACTCTCACCGGCCGGGCTGAAAAACATCTTTTTCTAGGCGGACAAAATGGGACATTTTGGGACATCCGCCCGGCCGGCGGCGGGTCCCACAGCCGAAAAAGGTCGTTTGTGCGCGAGAATGCGACATCTTGCGACGCTCCACCTGCGCGGACCGGTCGCTGGCGACGGCGACGTCCGGGCCGATCCAAGCGTAGGGTATGGAATTACAGTTGCAAGTCGTGAGGAGCGGGGCCGCCGTTGATCTGCGATCAGGGGCGGCCCCGCTGACGTGCTGGCGTCCGCCCCGTCATTCCAGCGTGTGCGTGCCGTGGGTGACGGCCCCGCCGGCCCGCAGGGCCGCGGCGATCAGCGTCGTCTCGGCCAACTCCTGCTCGGTCGCGCCGGCCTTCTTCGCCTTCTTGGCGTGGATCTCGATGCAGTACGGGCACTGCGTCGTGAGCGCCACGCCGATCGCGATCAGCTCCTTGTACTTGAGCGGCACGACGCCGCTTTGGAACGCC
>DASXAN010000437.1:0-1897 GCA_036406755.1 Gemmataceae bacterium | reverse complement strand
CAGGAGTGTCAATCCCGCGCCGCGCCCCGACTCAATGCCGGGTTGACCACCCCCGCGGCCGGTTCCTACACTACGCCGAGTCCCGTTGGCCCGCCGACACACGGAGGTGTCATGAAGTCAGTTCGCCTCTGCTTCATCCTTGCCCTGACCGGACTCGGGGCGCTCACGCAACCCCGCTCGCCGGCCGCCGAGCCGGTCCGCGTCGTCCAGCCGGTCCACGAGTACTTCACCCCGTTCGCCGCCTGCCCGGACGGCGACGGCCACGACTTCAATTCCCGCTACACCCACATCGGCACCGACTTCGGCCGCATGGGGCCGGCGCAGGACCACCTCGTCTGGCAGCCCGGCGCTGCCAAGGTCGATCTGTCCGCCGGCGGCTGGGCCGGCATGTGGCACAGCCTCGCCGGGCTGGCCCGGGAGCGGGCCGCGGCCCTGGACTTCCTGCGGTGCTACCCGCCGTTCATCCGCGACGCCTTCCAGCCGCGGTGCGTCGGCGTCACGTTGCGGGCCGCCGGCGTCGGCCGGCTCAAGCTCGAAGTGAAGTCCCCCGACGAGCGGCCGCTCTGGACGCGGACCGTGGACCTGCACGGCGAGCCGCTCCACCAGGTCGTCCTCGCCTGCGACCCGGCCCAGCTCCGCCACGCCAAGCTGCTCAACTGGGTGGCCGAGCCGGGCGCCCGCCTGGTCGTGGACGCGGTCGGCCTGCTGATCGAGTTCCCGCCGATGCCGTTCCCCGACCGCGTGTTCCTGACCGCCTACGCCAAGCTGGCCCGGTGCTACGCCCCGCAAACGAGCCTGGTCCGCGACCAGCAGCAGCGCCCGGCCGGCGAGTTCGACGCCGTCCCGGCCAGCGGCATGTTCGCCCTGTGTACCGCCGTCGCCGCCAAGCTCGGCGTCGTGGACGGGCCGTTCGCCGAGCAGACGTTGCACGCCGTCCACCACGCGGCCCAGAAGATGCCACGGGCCGAGGGCCTCTTGCCGCACTTCGTCCGCCAGCGGGTCGACGGCACGTTCGCCATCCATCCCGGCACCGAGTTCAGCACGGTGGACACCAGCCTGTTCTTCCACGGCATGATGCTGGCGGCGCAACTGCTCGGCGACCGGCCGGAGCAGGACGCGCTCCTGGCCGAGGTGCGCGCGATCCGGTTCGACCGCCTCCGCACGCCCGACGGGGCGCTGTCACACGGGCTGCGGGAGGACGGCCGCACGCCGCTGGCGTGTTCCTGGGCGGACTGGGGCGGCGAGACGGCCCTGGCCGTGCTCTTGGAGCGGATGGCCGACCGCCAGCCGGACCCGCCCCGGGTCAGCCACGCCGGCAAGGTGCCGAACGGGATCGGATTCATTGGCGAGGTGCAGAGCCTGTTCTACCCGCAGTTCGACGAGCCGGAGCCGGACCGGCTGACCGGGGCGTGCTGGCCGAAGGCCCGGCGGGAATTGCTGGAGGAGCAGCGGTCGTACTTCGCCAAGCGGTGCCCGGACTGCCCGGCGGCGAAGCTGGGCCTGTACGGCCTGTCGGCCGGGGAGGCGTACCGCAGCCGGGGGTACGTGGCCAACGGGGCGGAGGGCCCGCCGACGGACCTGATCCACCCGCACTACTTGCTGATGTCGGCCCGCCTGCGGCCGCCGGCGGAGGCGTACCGGCAGATCGAAATACTCGAATCCCACGGCCTGATGCCGCCGTGGGGACTGGTGGAGAACGTGACGGCCGACCTGCGGGAGTACCTGCCGCTACAAAGCTCGCTGAACGCGGCGTTCGAATGTCTGGGGGCGTACCACCTGGCGGCGCGGGCGCTGAACCGGCCGGACGCGATCTACGAGGCGGCCCGCGACTGCCCGCCGGCGGCCCGCGCGGTGGCGACGTTTTACCCACGGAAGTAGATAGACTGTAGGGTGGGTC
>DASXAN010000436.1:0-3801 GCA_036406755.1 Gemmataceae bacterium | reverse complement strand
GGGTGCGGAACGTCCGGCCGGGGCGCGGGTAGGCGAGGTCGCCAGCCTCCTCCTCCGAACCGGGGGCATCGGCCACGCCGGCCCAGAGCGGGTCGAACCGGGCGGCGGCCACGGTCGCCACGCCGCGGACCGGCCGGCCGGCGTCCGGGCCGAACAGTAGCTCGCCGACGCGGACCGGGCCGGGGCCGAACGTCACGTCGTCCGGCAGCCAGTCGTCCGGGCCGGGGCGGGCGAAGTCCGCGATGACCTGCGCGCCGTCGATGGCGTCGGTCCGGCGGCGGGCGGCGGCGAGCAGCTCCTTGCGGCGGGCGGGGAAGTCGTTGGCGTCGGCCAGCACGGCCCAGGCGTGGAACGGGTGCCGCTCGTCCTTGGCGGCGGATTTCATCTCGTCGGCCCAGGCGATGACGGCGGCCGGGTCCACCCGGAAGTTGTCGGCCGCGGCGTCCGGGTGAACGCCGGTCCGCACGGCCGTGGCCGCCCGGAGCGTGTCGGCGAGTCGGTCCGCCGCCGGCCGCAGACCGGCCGCCAGGGCCGCCCGGACCGCCAGCCCGCGCTGCCGCCGCAGTTCGGCGAGTCGGTCGGCGGCGCGGCGGTTCTGCTCCCGGCCATCGAACCGCACCAGCCGGCCGCTCGCCCCCTCCAGCACGCCGAACAGGGCGTAGTAGTCCTTCGTGCCGATGGCGTCGTACTTGTGGTCGTGGCAGCGGGCGCAGGCGACGGTCAGGCCGAGGAACGCCTTGGAGAAGACGTCGATCATGTTGTCCACGCGGTCGGCCTGGTCCTGCCGCAGATCGACCGGGGAGTGGACCATCTCGCTAAACAGCCAGAAGCCGGTGCCCAGCACCGATTCGTCGGAGCCGCCGGCCGACCGCCGCGGGTCGGGCAGCAGGTCGCCGGCGACGTGCTCGGTCACGAGCCGGTCGTACCGAACGTCGGCGTTCAGGGCGCGGATGACGTAGTCGCGGTACTGGTGGGCGTCCGGCACGGGGTAGTCGAACTCGTGTCCGCGAGTCTCGGCGTAGCGGACGAGGTCGAGCCAGTGCCGGCCCCACCGCTCGCCGAACGCCGGCGACGCGAGCAGCCGATCGACCACCTTGGCGAAGGCGTCCGGGGCCGGGTCGGCGAGGAAGGCGTCCTGCTCCGCCGGCGTCGGCGGCAGGCCGGTCAGGTCGAAGGTGACACGACGGAGGAGGGTTTCGCGGTCGGCCGGCGGGGCGGGGGCCAGGGCCGCCGCCTCCAGCTTCGCCAGCACGAACCGGTCGACCGGCGACAGCGGCCAGGCAGCGTCGCGGACAGCCGGCGGCACGGCCGTCCGCACCGGCCGCCACGCCCAGTGCTCGGCCTTGCGCTTCTGAAGGTCGAACGCCTTGACCGAGCCGGAAGCGCCGGCAACGGCGGTTTCCGGCCACGGCAGCCCCATCTTCACCCACGCCGTCAGGTCCGCAATTGCCGGGGCGGGCAGCTTGCCCTTCGGCGGCATCTGCAAGTCGACGTCGGTGTAATTGATCGCGGCGACGAGCCGGCTCTTGGCCGGGTCACCCGCAACCGCGGCCGGCCCGGTGTCGCCGCCGCGGAGCACGCCGGCCCGGCTGTCGAGCCGCAGCCCGCCCTTGAGCTTGGCGGCCGTCGCGGAGTGGCAGCCGAAGCAGTGGTCGGCCAAGATGGGGCGGACTTTCGTCTCGAAGAACTCGGCGCCAGCCGGGTCCGCCGCGGCCGCCGGAGTTGTGGCCGGCAGGAGGACGAGGACCGGGAGCAGGAGGCGGGTCCGCATGGCAGGCGTCCGGGCGGGTGCGGCGGGCCGGAGGGTGATTGTACCACCCGCCGCCGGGGCGGTCGCCGGAAATCCCGCCGCCGCGGCGGCCCGGCGGCGTGACCCTTGACTATCAGTGGCGGCACGGGCGTGGGGCGACATGGAAGTGTCCCGGGTGTCGCGGCAACGAAGGGGACCGGACGGTGGCGCGCCGGGTGGGGGCGCGTGCAACGGGCCGGGCGGGCCGGTCGCCGCGGGTCGTCCGGATCAGGCCGCCCAAGGGGCGACGCCGGTTACGCCGGTGCTGCCGGTGGCACCAGCGTCAGCAGGTTGACCTCCGGCCGGCAGCGGAACCGGACCGGCAGGCCGATCGTTCCCACCCCGCGGGACACGTACGCCGGCACCACCGGCCCGCGGACCAGCCCGGCGACGTACTTGGCCCCGTACCGGGCCGGCAGGAAGTGGTAGCCGACGCCCGGGATGACCACCTGCCCGCCGTGCATGTGCCCGGACAGGACCAGCCGCACCCGCCGGTCGGCGAGCGTCTCGGCGATCTCCGGGTTGTGGCTGACCAGCACGCAGCAGTCATCCGGGCCGGTGTCGGCGCCCACGGCCAGGTCGGGGCGCGGCTCGCCGCAGATGAGGTCGTCCACGCCGGCCAGCCGCAGCCGGTGGCCGCCGCGCTCCAGCCAGGCGCCGGAGTTGGTCAGGTCGGTGATGCCGGCCGCCCGCAGACAACGCCGGGCCTCGTCGATGTCGTCCCAGTGGTCGTGGTTGCCGGGCACGCCGTAGACGCCCAGCGGGGCGGTGAGCCGGCCCAACTCCTTCAGACACGGGGCCAGACACCGCCGGCCGTGGCCGCCGTGGGCGTAATCGCCGCCGACGGCGATCAGGTCGGGGGCCAGGGCGTTGGCCGCGTCCACGGCCGAGGCGATGTACTCCAGGGAGTTGAACGGCCCGTGGTGCGGGTCGGTAACGAGGGCGACCCGCAACCCGGCGAACGGCGGCGGCAGGCGATCGACCGTGACGGTCCGCCGGGTGATGCGGAGCCAGGTGGCCTCGAACCGGCCGTAGCCCCACGCGGCGGTGCCGCCGCCGATGGTGACGCCGGCCGTGAGGGCCGTGCGCTTCAGGAACGTGCGGCGGTTCATGGTGCTGCCTTTTCCCGGAACCTAACCCCCGGCCCCCTTCCCCAAGCGGGAAGGGGGAGAGATTCAAAAAGACCCCTTTGGTCCTCACCCCCTTCCAGCTTCGGGAAGGGGGCCGGGGGGTTAGGTTCTTCCCACCCGGCTTTGCGCCAGGGGCGTGAACTATCAAATAACTGCCCACCCCGGTCAACCCCACCTCACGGCCGTGCCCGCGGCGGCAGCGGCAGCGGCAGGAAGTCCCGCTGCAAGATCATCCACTCCTCCAGGGCCGCCTTCAGCTCGTGCTCGACCGCCGCCGCGTCCTTCGTCCCGATCAGGTTCTTGAACTCGTTCGGGTCGGCCTCCAGGTCGAACAGCTCGAACATCGGCCGCGTCGGCGCGAAGTACAGCCGATCGAACAGTGGGTCCAGCTTGCCGTCCTTGTGCATCTGTTGCAGTTCCTTCCAGAACGCATCCCCGGCGAAGTCCACCGGGGTGTACGGGATTTGCCACAGGGCGTTGTAGATCAGCTTGTGCTTCTTCGAGATGATGACGCGGCCAAGGTCGAAGTTGGCGGAGTTGGTCGGCAACCCCTGGCCGTGGGCGCCGCGCTCGGCGAAGACGTACTTGCGGCCCTCGGACGGCACGCCCTTGAGCAGCTTCAGGAAGCTGCGGCCGGTCATCTCCGGCGGCACCGCCACCCCGGCCGCCTCCAGGAACGTCGGCGCCAGGTCCTCCCCAGAGATCAGCTCCGCGGTCGCGGAGCCGGGCTTGACCTTGCCCGGCCAGCGGACGATGAGCGGCACGTGGACGCCGAACTCGTAGAGCGTCCCCTTGCCGCGGAACTGGGCCGCCCCGTTGTCCCCGGAGACGACGACCAGGGTGTCCTTGTCGAGCCCCCGCTTGGCCAGCTCGGCGAGCACC
>DASXAN010000435.1:0-4082 GCA_036406755.1 Gemmataceae bacterium | reverse complement strand
CAATACGGCCTCGCTCAACCGGTGGACGTTTTTCGAGAAGCCCCACATCTCCATCACCGGCGTCACGCCCACCGACTCGCCGAGCTTGCACAGATCGGCGTACCGCTCGGCGGCGCGGAACAGATCGAGGCCGGGCTGGTTGGTCGCCCCGGCCGGCGGGGCGGCCAGATGTAGGCAGCCGACCTCCTGGCACATGCCCATGACCCGCTTCGCGTCCTCGAACCCCTTGCGGCGGCGGGCGTCGTCGTCGACAATCCACTCCGCGAAGGCGATGACGTCGGCCACAACCAGGCCGCGGTCGCGGACGAGCTTGCCGAGGTCCTTGAGCGACTTGCCCTGCTTGACGTGTTGCTCCAGTTCGGTAGCCCACGGCTCGATGCCCTGGTAGCCCGCCCGGGCCGCGACCTCGACTTCTTGCACCAGCGACAGCTTCTGGCCGCGGATCGTGCTGGTGTTAAGACAGTAGCCGAAGGGCTCGGCCACGATCGGTTCCGCTGCGGCGACCGACGAGTGCGGTTCCGCTAGCGCCCCGAGACTGGCTCCCGTGGCAGCGAGAAATGTCCGACGTGTCACAGACGGATTCATAGTGAACTCCGGCGAGCGGCGCGACGCATAGAGACTACCGCCGCAGCCGGCGGTTGACCAGCGATTACCACCATGCCGACCCTGCACCTGGCCTGCTTCCGTGCCGACGTGACGCCGCCGCTCGGCCACCCCCTCTGCGGCGGCTGGATCAAGCCGGCCGAGGTGGTCGTCGATCCCCTCGAAGCGGTCGGCGTCGTCCTGCTCGGCATGGGCCGGCCGGTCGTCCTCTGCGCCGTGGACTGGTGCGCCTTGCGGAACGACGCCAACCGCCTGTGGCGCGAGGCGCTGGCCGCCGCCGTCCAGACCGTGCCGGAGTGCGTCGCCGTCCACTGCATCCACCCGCACAACACGCCGTTCGCCGACGTGGAGGCCGAGAAGCTGATTCGGACCGCCCACGCGCCGCCGTCGCTCGACTTGACGTTCTATGACGAGGCGGTCCGGCGCTGCGCCGCCGCGGCCCGGGCGTCGCTGGCCCACGCCCGCCGCTGGACGCACGCCGGCTTCGGTCAGGCGGCGGTGGAGCAGGTCGCGTCCAACCGCCGTGTTGTGGGGCCGGACGGCAAGGTCAAGTACACCCGCACCAGCGCGACCAAGGACCCGAAGGCCCGCGGCGAGCCCGAGGGGCTCATCGACCCGTTCCTGCGGACGCTGTCGTTCTGGGACGGCGACCGGCCGCTGGCGGCGCTGTCGTACTACGCCACGCACCCGATGAGCTACTACGGCGACGGCCGCGTATCGGCTGACTTCTGCGGCCTGGCCCGCCGCAAGCGGCAGGATGACGACGCGGACATCTTCCAGGTCTATTTCACCGGCTGCGCCGGCAACGTCACGGCCGGCAAGTACAACGACGGTTCGCACGAGAACCGGCCGATCCTCCGCGACCACGTCTACGCTGGGATGGTCTCGGCGTGGAAGGCGACGGAGCGGTTCGTCGTGGACAGTTTCTCCTGGCGCGTCGAGCCCGTACAATTGCCCCCACGCACGGAGCCGAGCTTCTGGGCCGACGCGAGTCGTCAATTGCTGAACGACTCGAAAGCAACCCCCGCCCGCCGGAACAACGCCGCCTTCCAGCTCGCCTGGCTGGCGCGGAAGGACCGGCCGATCGACCTGACCTGCCTTAGTTTGGCCCCCGTGAATCACCGGGGGCTAAGTGTGCTGCACCTGCCGGGCGAGCCGTTCGTCGAGTATCAGCTGTTCGCCCGGGACCAGCGGCCCGACCTGGCCGTGTGCGTGGCCGGGTACGGCGACGGCGGCCCCGGCTACCTGGCAACGGCCCGGGCGTACCAGCAGGGCGGTTACGAGCCGACGGTCGCCCTGGCCGCCCCGGAGAGCGAGGCGGTTTTGCAGGCCGCGATCCGGAAATTGCTCCGCGCGAACGATTCGAAGTAACCCGCCTGGTTGTTTGGAACCACACATGCGTTTGCTCGCCGTTAGCCTGACTGTTGGCTTGGGGGTGTTGTCCGCGACGGCCGCCGACCCGCCGCCGGGTGCGCCGAAGTCCGGTCCACTGTCGTCACGGGATGAGCAGGCGACGATCAGGACGCTGCCGGGGTTCAAGATCGAGTTGGTCGCCTGCGAGCCGGACGTGGTGGATCCGGTCGCCCTGGCGTTCGACGAACGGGGCCGGTTGTTCGTCGCGGAGATGCGCGGCTACCCCAACGGCGGCGTCGCGACAGGCCAGGAGAACCGCGGCCGCATCAAGATGCTTGAGGACAAGGACGGCGACGGCTACTTCGAAACTTGCACTACCTTCGCGGACGGACTCCGCTTCCCGACGTCGGTCATGCCGTACAAGGGCGGGTTGCTCGTCGCCAACGCCCCGGACCTGATCTACCTCAAAGACACCGATGGTGACGGCAAGGCCGACCGGCAGCACGTTCTCTACACCGGCTTCAACCTCGAGAACATCCAGCAATTGCTCAACAGCCTCCAGTGGGGCCTGGACAACTGGGTCTACGGCTGCGCCGGCACCCGCGAAAGCACGGTCCGCTGCCCGGACAAGCCGGACGCCGCGCCGGTCGTCCTCCGCGGCCGTGGCGTCCGCTTCCATCCGGACGTCCCCGGCAGCCTGGAGGCAACCTCCGGCGGCGGCCAGTACGGCCTGACGGCCGACGCTTTCGGCCACTGGTTTACGGCGACGAATGCGCAACATCTGCGGCAGATCGTCTTGCCGGACCACTACCTCCGCCGCAACCCGTACCTGGCCGTGCCGGCCGTGACGCTCGACATCCCCGACCACGGGGCCGCGTGCAAGGTGTTCCGCATCAGCCCGTTCGAGGCGTGGCGGATCGAGCGGACCACGCGCCGCGTCGGCGACCCGAAGTACGCCCACTGGCCATCCGAGGAGAAGGTACCCGGCGGGTTCGTCACGTCCGGCTGCAGTCCGGTCATCTATCTGGCCGACCGCTTCCCGGCCGAATTCCACGGCAACTCGTTCGTCTGCGACCCGGCCAACAACGTCGTCCACCGCGACCGGCTGGAGTCGGACGGGCCGGCCACGTTCGTCGCCCGCCGGGCGGACATGGACCGCGAGTTCCTGGCCTCGACGGACAACTGGTTCCGGCCGGTGTGGCTGACGCTCGGGCCGGACGGGGCGCTGTACGTGGCCGACTTCTACCGTGAAGTGATCGAGACGCCGCTGTCGCTGCCGGACGACATCAAGAAGAATTACAACCTGGAGAGCCGCGGCCGCGGCCGCATCTGGCGGGTCGTGCCGACCGACGGCAAGAAGATGCCGCGGTCCGACCTGAGCAACGCCACCGCGGCCGAGCTGGTTCAGCACCTCGGCGACGCCAACGCCTGGTGGCGGCTGACGGCCCAGCGGCTGTTGGTCGAGCGGCAGGATACGTCAGCAGTTTCAGGGTTGGAAGCGCTCATCGGGGGAGGGAAGACGGCAGAGGCACGTGCCCACGCGCTCTGGACGCTCGACGGACTCCACGTCTTGCCGGCGGAGACGGTTGAACGAGCACTCCGCGACGCTAGCGCCGATGTCCGCACCCAGGCGCTGCAACTGAGCGAACGCCGACTCCCGGCGTCGGAGTCGTTGCGGCGAGCCGTCGTCTCGGCTGCGGGCGAGGGTTCGCCCCAGGTCCGTTTCCAGGCGGCGCTGACGATCGGTGCCCTCGACGGGTCCGACGCCGTCCCCGACTTGGCCCGGCTGCTTGCCGTCGATGGCGCGGACCCTTGGCTGCAAACGGCGGCCCTGAGTTCGGCCGTCCATTGCGGCCCGGGTCTACTCGCGGCACTGATCGGCAAGGCCACCTTCCTCCGCGCCCCGCACGCGGCGGCCGTGCTGACCCGGCTGGCGACCGTGATCGGCGCTCAGGCCGACGACGCGGCCCTGGCCCGCGTGTTCAAGCTCCTCGGCGAACAGCCGGACGCCGCGGCCTGGCCCGTGGCCGTGCTCGACGGCCTGGGGCAGGGGTTGCAGCATGGCAAGCGGTCCCTGCGGCAGTTGTGGGAGAACCCACCGCCGGCGCTGGCCGACGCCGTCCGCG
>DASXAN010000434.1:0-4297 GCA_036406755.1 Gemmataceae bacterium | reverse complement strand
GCACCTACTTCGAGGTTCGCCGCGCCTGGTCGCCCGGGGACGTCGTGGAGTTGACGCTGCCGCTGCCGCCCCGCTTGCTGGAGTCGCACCCGCTGGTCGAAGAGACGCGGGGCCAGGTCGCGGTGCAGCGGGGGCCGGTCGTCTACTGCCTGGAGTCGCCCGACCTGCCGGCCGGCGTGCGGGTCCGCGACGTGACGATCCCGGCCGGGATCGACCTGCGGCCGCGGTCCGACCCCGGGCTGCTGGGCGGCGCGACGGTCTTGGAAGGGCGGGCCGTGGCGTGTCCGGCGCCGGAGTGGAACCGCGTCCTGTACCGCGAAATGATGCCGGCCGCCCCGAAACCGATCGACGTCCGACTCATCCCGTATTTCACCTGGGGCAACCGCGGCCGGTCGGAGATGAGCGTCTGGCTGCCGCTACGTTGGTGAACCCGCGCCGGGCGGCATGGCGGCACCTCCCCGGGCGTTCCGGCGCATGCCCCGCCGGTGCGTCGGGCGTTTCGCGCCGCCGGCCGGCCGCACGGCCCCCGTGTGGAACACCCCCCGGCGCGGGTGCTCCGCTCGTCCCCCTCGTACTGGCTGTACAGGACGGTCCGCGTGGCGCCGCAGTTGTTCTTCATCGCCAGTGCCACGTCGGCCGCGGCGCGGGGAGGGAGGGCGGTCCTTCGCCGCCGGCGCTCATTATGCCCGCCCGAAGAGTGGGTTAGCATACCGGCGGGCCGGTCCCGGTCCCACTCGCCCGGCTCGCCGAGGGCCTCCCTGGCGTTCCCGACCAGGAAGCGGTGCCTCCGGGGGAAGAGGCCCTAGCTCCGCGCCGATCGGGTGTGGCCGGTGAACGTGACGGCGCGGTCGGCCGGGTCGACCGTCGCGACCCGCATCCGCGGTGCGGCCCACAGGTGGACCGGCAGGACCTCGACGCCGCCCCGCCGCGTAGGCCCCTCCTGCCGCTTGTCGTAGCCGCGGATCGCGGCACTGCCCTCCCGGAATGCCAGGCTGGGAGGGCCGTGCCGGCGGTGTGTGTGGACATCTCCCCGTGAACGTGATCTTGTCCCGCCGCGGGCTGTGCCGGGGGTTCGGGGTGCAAAGGAACGCCCCGACCGGCAGCGGCGTGGGGAACACCGCCCGACCAGCTGTCGCGAGCGTCCCCGAGCAGGTGCGCGCGGTCGTCGGCGTTGGGTGCGGCCAACACCGCCTCGCCGTCCTGTCGGCTCCCACTCGTTGCTCGTCAACGGTCCGGAACAGGTTTGTCAGTGCCGTCGCCGTCGTGCGGTCGAGGTTCTTGTCGGCACGCATTTGCGACCAAGGGTTTTTTCTTGACGAGAATCAGGCGCGGACGATCGTCGCCCACGTCTGGCCAATAATTGGACGCCCGTGCGAGCCGAGTACCGGCTGGGCGCTCACATCCGGCCGGCACTCACGTTGACGAGTTGCATTCTGCGGGGGCCGCGCCCGCACGACCCACGTCGGATTACGGCAAGGTCCAGGCCGTTTGAGCAAATGCCACCCTGTCCCGCAGTCGAGGCCGACTTTGGGCATGGGGTGTGCTTCTACAATCTTCACGAACAGACACCGCCGCAAGGATGATTCGGATGGCCGTGCCCGGGGCACTTCCGCCGGCCCTTCGTTCCTCTGCCGGGGATCGCTTCCCGGGGAGGCGCGGCGGCGTTGCGGCCCGGTTTGGGCACTGGGGGTACACGAGGTGACTGAACCAGACGTGACGCACGGGTGGGGCGGACGCACGCAGGGCTACCCCGAGCCGGACCTGAGGCGGTCGGACGGGGCTGCGCCTGACGGCGCGTCCGACGGGCCTCTCGGCCCGGTGCCCGAGTCGCTGAAGGACTGGCGGGGCCGCGCCGGCGAGCGGGACCAGTTCCTGGAATTGCTCCGGCGGACGCGGGCCGACTTCGAGAACTACCAGAAGCGGGCCCGCCGGGAGCGGGAGGACGAGCGCCGCTACCTGCACGGGCCCGTGGTCCTTGACCTCCTGCCCGTGCTGGACAACCTGGAACGCGCCACGACGGCCGCCGCGGGGGTGTGCGACACCGACCCCCTGGCCCAGGGCGTCGCCCTGGTGCGGGCCATGTTCCTCGACGGGCTGCGGCGCCACGGGGTCACGCCGATCCCGGCCCACGGGCGGCCGTTCGACCCGTTCCTGCACCACGCGGTGGCCCGCACCACGGCCCCCGGCCGCCGGCCCAACACGATCGTCCGGGTGCTGAAACAGGGCTACCGGATCCACGACCGGGTCCTGCGCCCCGCCGAAGTCGTGGTGGCGGTGTCGGGGGGCGAAGGCGACTAGGGCCACGGCCGGGGCTGCCCGGCGGGCCACCGGCCGGGAAGCGTCGCCGACGGATGTTCGATGCACAACCGAATTGGAGGAGGAGAGATGATTCTGTTTCCGAACCGGTCGGTCGCCCGTCCGGAGGACGTGCGCGACGGCCCCCGGGAAGAAACTCGCAAACACGGGGCCGAGGCGGTCCCTCGTGACGAGGTCGACCAGGCGTCGCTGGACTCGTTCCCGGCGAGTGACGCGCCACCCTGGACTCTCGCCTCCATCGGGCCCCCCGCCCGGTCTGAGGGGCCGGACGACGCGGGGCCCGATTCATGTCGGTGAGACGTCGGATCGATGGTCGTCGGGGTCGGCCCGGTCCGACTGCCGCCCATGACCGTGCGGTAGGACGCAACCTTGAACGGAGAGACGCCATGCTCGACTTCCGAACCATCCTGCACCCGACCGACTTCTCCGAGGCGGCCATGTACGCCTTCGGGCTGGCCCGGGCCCTCGCCAGGGACTCCGGCGCCGAGCTGGTGGTCGTCCACGTCGCCCCCACCCGGCATCGCCCCAAGCGTCGCGACCGCAGGGACGCGTACGAGGCCCTGCGCCGGCTCACGGCGGCGGACCCGGGCGTGCGCATGTACCCGCTGTTGCTGGACGGTGACGCCGCCTCGCGGATCGTCCGCTCTGCCGGCGAGCAGGACTGTGACCTGATCGTGATGGGGACGCGGGGGCACACCGGGCTGAGACGGCTCCTGTCCGGTAGCGTCTCCGCGACAGTCCGGAGGGACGCCCCCTGCCCCGTTGTCGCCGTCCGGCTGCCGACCCGGGACGACTGGGAGTTGCCGGATTTTGCGGACGGCGAAGCCATCGTCGGACACGCCGAGCCGCCGTCCGCTCGCAACCGGTTGGCGGGGCTGCTCCGCCGTCACCCTGACCGGGCCGCACCCGCACGCTCAAGCGGCCGCGGCGTGGGCCGACACCGATGACCTCCTGCCGGAGTGCCTGAAAACGCCCTTTCCAAGGAGACAAAATTGTGAAGGGAATGAACAAGAACGGGTGGCAGGCCGCCCAGGCGGTGACCGTGCTCAACCGGCTGCTGGCGGTCCTCCGGTACTCGCTGGCCAGCTACCTGCGCCACGCCCGCCCCTGGGCCCCGCCGGGGAACGGGCGGCTCCTCGATGCCGTCCGGCGGGTCGCCGCCGACCACGAGGGCCACGCCCGGCGAATCGGCCGATTGATCCTGAACCGCCGCGGCAGGGTCGAGCCGGCCGGGTTCCCGGTGCGGTTCGCGGCTTACAACGACCTGGCACTCGACTACCTCGCGCGGCAGCTCGTCGCTCACGAGCGTACGATCGTCGAGGAAGTCGCCTGCGGCGCCGCCGCGCTCGATCGCGACCCCGAGGCCAGGCAGGTGGCGGAACACATCCTCACGGTTGAGCGGGAGCACCTGCGGACGTTGGCGGAGTTAGTCTCGCCCGCCGCGCGGGACGAGGCGACCGTCCCGGCCTCCCGCGTAGCCGCCTGATCCCTTCCCACGCCGAACCCGGCTGTCCCGTATCGGCGCGAATGCCACTGACCTCTCAAAGGAGACACGCACATGGTGCGCAAAGGCCGACCGCTGAATGCATCCCCGCCCGGCAACGGTGCCGACCGGACGCCGGCGGCCGACCCCCGGCCGCCCGAGGTGACGGACCTGATGAGCCGGGTCGGAGATTTCCTCGCGGAGGGGCAACCGCGAAAGGGCCTCGACCTTCTCGCCCGGTGCGGGCTGGGCTCCCCGTGGGCGGCGAACGCCACCGGCGTGTGCCTGCTCCGCCTGGGCGACGCGCGGCGGGCGATCGGGCTGTTCCGCGGCCTGGTGCTCGGCCCCGGCGGGCTGGTCCTCCGGCGGGACGTGCCGACGGCGTTCAAGACGAACTTCGCCACGGCCCTGCTCATGGACGGGAACGTCCCCGGGTGCACCGGCGTCCTGGCCGAGGTCCGCGAGGACGATCACCCGGCCGTCCGAAAGCTCCGGGCC
>DASXAN010000433.1:0-2275 GCA_036406755.1 Gemmataceae bacterium | reverse complement strand
CTGGCCCTGCTCCAGCGGGAGGGCCGGCTGCTCGACTTCCTCATGGAGGACGTGCAGGTGTACAACGACGCCCAGATCGGGGCGGCCGTCCGCGACATCCACCGCACCTGCCGCAAGGCGCTACAGGACCACCTCGTACTGGAGCCGGTGCTGTCCGACGCGGAGGGGTCGGAGGTGACAGTCCCGACCGGGTTCGACCCATCGGCCGTGCGGTTGACGGGCAACGTCACCGGCCAGCCGCCGTTCCGCGGGACGCTCAAGCACCACGGCTGGCGGGTGCGGGGGTTGAACCTGGCCCCGCCGCCGGGCGGGCAGGACGAGTTCGTCGTCCAACCGGCGGAGGTCGAACTGCCGTAACGGTCGCCCGCTGCGCGGGAATGACGAATGACGAAGTATCCAATGACGAAGCAAATCCGAACTCCGAACCCCGAACGGTCCCCGTCCCGGTTCGTCATTCGTCATTCGGGATTCGGCATTCCTTCGTCATTGGGTACTTCGTCATTCGTCATTTCATTCCCTCGCTGGCACTCGGGCTCGGATCACCTGCGCCGCTGTTCCCGCATCGCATCCGCCCGGTTCCGGAATACTTCGCTGATCAGGTTGTCCACCGGCGCGTAGGCGTCCGTCAGCACCGGGGCCGGCACGGCGTCCAGCTCCGCTCGCAGCCGGTCGTCGGACATGGCGATCGTCTTGACCGCGTCGGCATGCCGCCGGGTGGCGGCCGCCTCCAGGGCCGAGCGGTCGAACGGCCGGCCGGACCCGTAGATGACGTACACCTCCTGGGCATCCGGGGCCCAGACCTCCTCGTTCGTCGCCAGCAGGGCGACGTGCGGGAACGTCTCCCGCATCGTCCGCACGGCCGACCGCCACAGCCGCCCGTCCCCGAACTCGTCGATCACCGTCAGCAGGTAGACGCCGTCCGGGGTCAGCAGCCGCTTGACCGCGTCGTTGTACTCCTTCGTCATGATGTGGTACGGGACCGACAGGTCGTTGACGGCGTCCTGCACGACGAGCTGGTAGTGCCGGGCCGCGGCGCGCTCCTGCACGAACTGCCGGCCGTCCATGTGGTGCGTGACGATCTTCGTGTCCCGCGGCAGGCCGAGCTTGCGGTGGGCCACCTCCGTCACGCCGGGGTCGATCTCGACCACCTCGACCCGGGCGGCGGGCAGCGTGGCGTCGATCCACCGCGGCAGGGTGTAGCCGCCGCCGCCGATGACCAGGATGTTCGCCGCGCCCCCGGCTTGATCCGCGGCCAGGCGGCAGAACTCGGCCTGGACCTGCTCGTGCTCGTAGCCGGTGTAGCTCGGGTCGGCGCGGAACGCCACCTCGTTGCCGGCGGCGTCGGTCGTTACCCAGCCCTTGACGTAGGAGTGCATCAGCGCGTCCAGCGCCAGCTTGCGGGTGATCCGGCCCTTGTCGTCCACGGCCACCCGCTCCTCCCCCGTCTCGGGATTGACCTCCCGCCGGTCGTAGGTGCGGATGGCGTAGTAGTTGGTCTCCAGGTCGTACCGGGAGATGAGCGAGCCGCGGGTCGCCAGCCCGACCAGGGCCGCCGCGACGACGATGGTGCCCAGGAACAACTCGCCCGGCCGCCGCCACAGCCCGCCGACCGCCCCCGACAGGACGGTGAGCACCAGCGCCACGGCCAGGATCAGGCCGTTCACGCCGCCAAGTAGCGGGATGCCGCCCCAGCCGGCGGCGAACGTGCCGGCGATCGCCCCGACGCAGCTGAAGGCGTACACCCGCCCGGCGACGCGGCCGGCGTGGTCCCAGTCGGCGACGGCCAACCGGGTGACCTGCGGCGAGATCGTGCCGAGCAGGTACATCGGGGCCAGGAACAGGATGGCCGCCCAGGCGACGATCTTGCCCATCAGCCCGCGGTCGTTGACCCAGTTGACGGCCGCGGCCAGCTTCCGGGTGACGCCCGAGCTGCTGGCGGCGTCCCAGTCGTGGGACAGGAGGGCGACGGAGATGAGGGTGAGCAGGGTGAACAGGCCGGCCAGGAACAGGCAGGTGCCGAGGGTCTCGGCCTTGGGCGAGTGGTCGGCGATCCGGCCGCCGGCCCAGTTGCCGAACATGACGCCGGCCAGGACGACGCCGATGATGCCGGTCCAGCTGTACAGGGAGACGCCCAGGTGCGGGGCGAGCAGCCGGCTGGCGGCGATCTCCAGGGCCATCGAGCAGAAGCTGGCGGCGAAGACGATGGCGCAGGCGGCGCGGGGGGAGAGGATGGGTGGATTTGCTCCCCTCTCCCCTTGTGGGAGAGGGGTCGGGG
>DASXAN010000432.1:0-1604 GCA_036406755.1 Gemmataceae bacterium | reverse complement strand
TTCGAGATAGGCGGCCGGGTCGTCCTCGTCCTTGAGCATCGACATCTGGGCGATGCCGCTCTTCGGGTCCAGCAGCGCCCCGTTGATGGTCTTGCGGTTCTTGATCAGGTTGGCCTGGGTCTTGAAGTAGGTGGGGAAGTTGCCGTCCTCGCTCGCCCCGCCCGGACCGACCGGCATGTTCGTCGGGGCACGCTGCTCGACGAGCAGCGTGGCGTAGGTCGTGTACTTGGCCGGGACGAACGTCCAGGCGGCGGCGAACAGCCCGGCCGCGACGAGCGAGCCGAGCGTCACGAACAGGACGCTGTGGAACCGCAGGGCGTTGAGGATGTCGCGGCCGCCGACCTCCGGGGCCGCCGCCGGCGGGGCGGTGGGGCGGGGCGGGGGCGGCACGTCGCGGTCCGGCCGGCGGAGCGGGATCACGTCCGGGTCGGGCCGGGGGGCCAGGTCGTCGGGCCGGGCGACAATGGTGCGAGCAGGTGCGGTCATCGTCGGCGTCCTGCCAGGGTCACGGGGGTGTCTCAGCCGCTATCGGAACGAGGGGCGGGTGGGTGGGTCCACGAAGAGTCGCTTCAGGACCCACAGCTCCGCCCCGAGGAACGCCAGCGCCAGGGGCATCATCACCCAGCCGGCCAGGTCGTGGAACACGGCCGACGCCGCCTGGTTGCTCACGTGCAGGAACATCAGCCCGGTGACGACGATGCGGATGATGTTGGCCGCCAGGGCGATCGGGATGGCGCTCAACAGGATCAGCAGCTTGTCGCTGAACGGCTTGGTCACCAGGAGGCAGACGGCCGTCGAGAACGTGAAGAACGTCACCAGCATGCTCAGCCCGCTGCACGCCTTGACGATGCTGAGCTGGAAATCCCGGATGAGGATGGTATTCCCCTCGGCGATGGCCGGCTGGCCGAGGGTCTGGAGGACGTAGGTGCTGCACGTCGTCGCCAACTGTTGCAGCGGGAAGCCGAGCCAGATGGTGATCGTGTACGGCATCGGGATCATGAAGAACAGAAACAGCACCGCCGGGGCCGACCACCGCAGCACGGGCCAGCCGCCGAACGCCAGCACCAGCCCGAGCAGCCACGGCAGCAGCGACACCTGCTCCGGCCACGGCGAATACTCGGCCGCCCCGTACAGCCGGACGGCCGCCGCGAACGCCATCAGGGCCAACCCCGCGACCGGGGCCGGTACCGCCCGCGCCGGAAACCGGTCGCGGCGCTTCCACAGCAGCGCGGCCGAGAACGCCGGCACCAGCACGCCGTGGGAGTACTGCGGGTTGTGGAACCACTCGTTGGCGAGCTGCGCCAGCGTCGGCCAGAAGGCGTAGGCCGTGACCGCGGCGACGGCGACCACCGCCCACGCGGCCGCCGGCCGCTGACTCGACCACAAGCGGCGGAGGGCGAAGAGGGCGCTGGGTGCGGCGGCCAGTTCGGGCGGGATCGTGGCGCGGGGGACTCCCATGCGGCTCGCGGCCTCCTTGCGCACGGCGGGAGCGATCGTTGGGTGACGGCCGGGCCGCCCGCATCCTGGGGCCGCCGGTCGGCAGTCAGAGGTCCGCGAATTGTAAGGTGTCCGCGGAATCGGTCAAGACGAATGTTGGCGGCGGC
>DASXAN010000431.1:0-3623 GCA_036406755.1 Gemmataceae bacterium | reverse complement strand
GGCGAATGACGCCGCTGGGGTCCACGATGTTGGTCAGTAGCCACTCGCGGTTTCTGCGGTCGGACCCGGTCAGGTCGGGGCCGGTCTTGCCGCCCTCGCCGAAGAGCGTGTGGCAGGTGGCACACGTCTTCGTGAACACATCCTTACCGCGGGCCGCGACGCCCTTGGTGTCGAGCACGCGGCCGGACAGGTGGCGGATGTGGGCCTGCTTCTCGCCGCTAGACGGCGGCGCAATCTTGCCCCAGTGCTTCGCGATCAGCGCGTCGAGGTGGTCGTCCTTGAACGCGGCGATGCGGCGGAGTTGCTCGACCGGCACGTCCTTCGGCGGAATGCCGGATTCGCCGACGGCCTCCAGCAGGGTCCGGGCGAAGGCCGCGTTCGAGGCCAGTGCGGTGATGATGCGACCGCGGATGGCCGGCGAGCACTTCGGGTAGAGGCTGACGAAGGTCGTCGGTACTTGGCTCGACGGCATGCCACCGAGGGCCGAGACCGCGGCCGCCCGGATCGTGTCCGATTTCGCACCCGTCAGGGCGGCCAGCAGTACCGACATCGCTTCCGGAGACTGGTTGACTTCGCCGAGCAACGTGATCAGACCGGCCCGGTCGCCGGCCGACAGTTTCGCGTCGTTGACCTCCGACAGCAGACGACGGTTCGCCGCCGCGTCGCCGAGCCGCACGGCGAAGCGGAGCCAGAGCAGAGGCGGCAGCTCGCCCTCCAACCTGGCCACCGCCGCTTTCAGCGCCGGCGGCTTGGCCGACAGCCGCCGCCCGACGAGCGCCTCTTCCATACCGCGGACCAGCCGTTCGCGCTCCTCGCGGCCCGGCGCCGTCTCCAGCAGCCGGGCGCAAGTCCGGTAGCCCTCGTCGCTCCCTTCCGCCAGATAGCGCCGGCCGATCCGCTCCAGCAACGTCTGCCGCACCAGCGGCAACCGCCACCGGTCCGAATGATCCAGCTGGCTCAGCACCGCGTCGCGGTCCGAGACTGCCTTGTCCTCAAGGTCCCACCAGAGCAGGAGCGGGATGTGTGGATCGGCCGCGTCCTCGGAGCGGGCGAGCAGTTCGCGGACGACCGGCAGCCCGTCGGCGGCCGGTAACCTCTTGGCCGTACAGGCGAGCTGGCTGCGGACGGTCGCACTCGCATCGGTGCGGGCCAGTGCTATGATCCGCTCGCGCAGCTCCGGCGTGACATGGCGGCTGTCGCCGAGCAGCCGGACCGTCCACGCGCGCACGTCGGCGTTGGCATGACACAGGAACTCGGCCGCCAGCGCGTCCGTGAAGCCGCCGGAGACGTACAACGCCCACAGGGCCTCCAGGGCGAGCTGGTCCCGTTCCGTCCGCACCAGTCGCGCTAACTCGGGCAACACTGCCGGGTCGCGGCGTTCCGCCAGGAGGCGGCGGGCCTCGCCGATGTACCAGCTATTCGGATGATTCAGCAGTCCGACCAGCTCGCGGCTGGACAGCTTGCCCAACGCGACCGTCGGCATCGGCGGCGCGCCCTTCGGCACGACCTTGTAGACCCGGCCGTTGGACTTGTCCCAGTTGTCCACCGGGTCCACGTGGTTGGCCCGCTGGTCGTACCAGTCGGCGACATACACGGCACCGTCCGGACCGACGAGGCAATCCACCGGCCGGAACCACGGGTCGTTGGCGACCAGGAAATCACCGCCCTGGCGGGCCATGTAACTCGACCCCTTCGGCGTCAGCTCGTACCAGAGCACTCGATTGCTGAGGATGTTGCCCGCGATGTAGCGGTCGCGCCACGGCTCCGCATACAGGTCGCCGCGGTAGACGATGCCGCCGATGGTGACGTGGCCGCCCTTGAAGTTGGGGCAGGGGACATGGTCGAAGTAGCCGTAGGCGTGCGGGTTGTGCAGCGCCCCGTGCTTGCCGAAGTTCTTGACGTAATAGCCCCCCTGGACCTGGTGCAGCGCCGGCGTGCCGCCGAAGTTGGTGCCGGCGATCGCCTGACCATGGCGGTCGAAGTCGAGCCCCCAGGTGTTGCCACCGCCCTCCGAAAACAACTCGAATTGTTTCGTGATCGGGTGATACCGCCAGATGCCCTGCTGGAACTCGATGCCGCGGACGTTGGCCGTCACGGTGCTGCCCTGGGTGCCGTAGAGCCAGCCGTCCGGCCCCCACTGGAGGGAGTTGGCATAGGCGTGCGCATCCTCGGTGCCGAAGCCGCTCAGCAGCACTTCCGGGTCGCCGTCGGGCACGTCGTCGCCATCGCGGTCCGGGTAGAAGAGCAGGTACGGCGGCTGCATGACGAAGGCACCGCCGTGGCCGAGACACAGGCCGGTGCACAGGTTCAGCCCGGTGACGAAGTCCTTGGCCTTGCGGTAGCGGCCGTGTTCGTCGGGGTCGGAGAGGATGGTGATGCGGTCGGCCCCCTTCGGCCCGCGCGGCGGCGGCTCCGGGACGCGGTCGTATTTCGTGCGGAGGAACTGATCGACCTGGACCGGCTTGAGGCCGGCCGGGTTGGGGTATTGCAGGTACTGGATGACCCAGAGCCGGCCGCGGTCGTCGAATGACAGACTGACCGGCTGGCGGATTTCCGGCTCGCAGGCGACGAGGCGGGCCTCGAAGCCGTCGGGCACCTTCATGCGGCGAACGGCGTCTTCCGGGGCAATTCCGCCCGAAAACACCGCGGCAGTCGCCGAAAATGTCACGACAACGGCCACGATGAGCCGATTCATCGGTCTGAACCCATTGTGATTACAAATGTTACGTCCACTCGACACGAAAAACATCTTTTTCGGATGGGACGAAATGGGACATTTTGGGACACGGTCCGTGGAAAGACCGCGGGCTGAAATCACGGGGGCCAGTTTTCGTAGGACAGCATCGGCGGATCTTCATGGCCATGGTAATCCCCGCCTGTGCCGAGCGCGTCATAGCCAGTTCATCATAGTGTACTTATGTGCATTTGCCAAGTCGTATTCGACCAAGCTAGCTCTCCCACCTAATGTTGCGACGCAGGAACCGCCGAGTGCGCCTCAAGACTCTGGAGTCCCTGATTGCGGCGCTAACTCGATCCGAATCCGCAGCATGATCGGGCTCGTCGCATACTCCGCGGTCGGAGGGAAGCGATCCGCAAGCCGCCAAGGCTCCTCCGGTTGATAGCCTTTGGCAGTGACCACGATCTGCCAGTCGGGCAGCACAGCAATTCGGTCAAGCTCCGTGCGAAGGCCCGTGAATGGGTTTGTCCTTTCGCGGACAGTCACGTTAGCTCGCCTCGTCATTCCGGCGGTCCCGACAGCGTCCGTACGCAGGATCGTAACTACACCCGTCTCATCATGCACGGCAATGTGTGCGGACGGGACCGGTGCGTGAGTGACTGCATCGAGGACAACGAATATCAGCGATACGTCCGCGTTCGGAGTGCGGGTGACGACTGACCACGGCCAAAGGACGAGCACGATCGCCATGATCAGTAGCGCGAGCAAGACAGCCACAACCGCGCGGCGCTTGCGCATGATCACGCCTCACGTCGCGGGAAACGCCCCCAGGCCCGGCCCCGTCAGCTCGCCCGTCCGCATCCGGCCGTCCGTGACGCGGAAGACGCCGGGGAACCGCTCCGCCCATGGTTCGTTCGCCGCCGGCATGTACTGGCGGGCGTTCGCC
>DASXAN010000430.1:0-6741 GCA_036406755.1 Gemmataceae bacterium | reverse complement strand
CATCCACCCCCCAGCGCCCTTGTAGTGGAACGGTCGCACGACTCCCGCGAACAGCGCCTCCCGCACGCGCGCTGCGGAGTCGTCGGCGAGCGGCCGCAGCTTCCGCGCGAAGAAGTCCCACTTCACGACGGGGACGAAGTGCGTGAAGTTCTGGTCGCCCGCGCGGTCGGGTTGCCACTCCCGGTATTGAAGTTCGGCGGCATGCGGCTGGTCAAGCATCGCGATTTCGGTTCACTTGGTGTGTGGCTCGGAGTCCCCATTCGACGGAGCGGGGAGCAACTGTTCGGCCCACTCGAAACACCTGCCGCCCGGCCATCGGACGTCTACCTCGGTGGAATCGAGAGGGAACGGTGGTTCGACGACGACCCCGACCCCGACTCCCCGGCCCCACGAGTCGAAGTCGTTTGGCTGCCAGGTGGCGGGGTTCTTGACCACGCGATCCCCAACCCGGAATACGTGTACCACGCGCTAACCCCTGGACGACGGAGCGTGTTGCCAGTTGCGGGGCGAGATCAACCCCATGACCACCGCGATGGCTCCCTGGAAAGTCTTCTCTGCGCGACACGGCATTTCACGCGCTGGTTCGCACACGCCGGTTCGATCCGCCTCCGCGACGGCCCGGTCGGGACCGGGTCGAGCCGATTCCGGCTCGCGCCTTACTGGAACGCCTGCCACTCCTTCCCCAGCACGGCCGCGGCGATCTTGAGCGTCAGGATCTCGTCGGTGCCCTCGTAAAGCCGCGTCACGCGGGCGTCCTGGAAGTGGCGGCCGGGCCGAAACGCTTCGAGGAACCCGCGGCCGCCGAACACCTGCACCGCCCGGTCGGCGGCGTCGCAGGCGGCCCGAGAGGCGTGCAGCTTGGCCTGGGCCGCGAGCAGGTCGGCCCGCGTCCGCAGCCCGGCGTCGCCGGGTGCGGTCCGGCTCGCGTCCTTGGCCTCGGCCGCGAGGAACACCATCGCCTCGGTCGTGGCGCGGTGCATCTCGATCGCCGCGATGTGTTCCTGCACCAGCTGGTGCCGCGCGATCGGCTTGCCGTGCTGCTGCCGCGCCTTCGCGTACGTGACCACCTCGGCCAGGCAGTCCTCGACCACGCCGAGGCAGCCGGCCGCGACGCTCAGCCGGCCGCCGACCAGCGTGTCCATCGCGATCGCCAGGCCGTCACCCTCCGCGCCCAGCAGGTTCGCCGCCGGGACCGCGTAGTCGCGGAGCGTGAACCGGGCCGTGTCGGACGTTACGTTGCCAACCTTGGGTTCGAGCGACTCGCTCGAAAAACCGGGCCGCCCGGTCTCGACCAGGAACGCGCTGATCCGCCCCGTGCGGCCCTCGGGGTAGGCGAACGTGACGATCAGGCCGGCGATCCCGCCGTTGGAGATCAGGTACTTCTCCCCGGTGAGCACGAACTCGTCGCCGCGGCGGCGGTAGGTGGTCGTCATCTCGCGGGGGTTGCTGCCGGCGCCGGGCTCGGTCAGGCCGAACGCGCAGACGACCTCGCCGGCGGCCGACCGCGGCAGGAACCGGCGCTTCTGCTCGTCGGTGCCCCACGCGATGATCGGCCCCTGGCCGATCGACGAGTGGCCCGAGAAGAAGGTGCGCACTCCCGTCCCTTCCTGACCGATCCGCGCCAGCGCCCGGGCGTACGTCACCGTGTCGGCCCCCCGGCCGCCGTATTCGACGGGGACCGGCATGCCGAGCAGCCCGTGCTCCCGCGCCAGGGGCACGATCTGGTCGTTGAACCGGTGTTCGAGGTAGCACCGGTCCTCGACCGGCCGCAACGCCCGGCAGAAGGCTTCGACGTCCTGCAACAACCGGTCCCGATCCGCGTGTTCCACGGCATGACTCCGTGTCCTGTTCTCGCATTGCCCCCGATCATACCATCGGCAGTGGAGGGCTCACCATCAAAGGAGCGGACCATGACGCACAACACCACCGACGGCCGGACGACCCGGCGGGAATTTCTCGGCGGCGCGGCCGCCCTGGCGGCGGCCGCGGTCCTGCCGCGGGCCGCCTTCGGCCGTGACGCCGGCAAGCCGAACTCCGTCATCAACGGCGTCCGGCTCGGCTGCATCACCTACAGCTACCGCGGCGGGCCGGACACCGCCGAGTATACGCTCGATTGCCTCCTGAAGGACGGCCTGAGCGAGACCGAGCTGATGGACGGCCCCATCCGCTCGTTCGCCGGAATCACCGGCGGCCGCCGCGGCCGTGGTCGGGCGGACGGGCAGGGCAAGGCGGCGCCGGCCCCGATGACCGAGGCCGACCGCGCCAAGCTCCGCGAGGCGCAGCTCGCCAAATGCGCCCAACTCCGCAAGCTGTACAACGACGCCGGCGTCAACATCCACATCCACAAGATGCCGTTCGGCCCGACCGACGAGGACATCGACTTCAACTTCGAGATCGCCAAGGCGCTCGGCTGCAAGGCGATCACCACCGAGCGGAACGACCAGACGGTCAAGCGGCTCGCCCCGTTCGCCGAGAAGCACCGGCTCTGGGTCGCCTTCCACAACCACACGAACAACACGCCGACGATCGCAGACATCGACCCCCTGGTGCGGGCCGGCGAGTACGTCGGCTTCAACTTCGACATCGGCCACTACGTGGCCGGGACCAAGGGCAAGTCGCCGATCCCGGTCATCGAGAAATACCACCACAAGATCATCAGCCTGCACCTGAAGGACCGGACGGCCGACGGCGGCAACCTCCCCTGGGGCCAGGGCCAGACGCCGATCAAGGAAGTGTTGCAACTGCTCAAGAAGGAGAAGTGGCCGATCTACGCCGACGTCGAGCTGGAGTACCCGATCCCGCCGGGCTCCGACGCGGTGAAGGAAGTGGCGAAGTGCGTGCAATACGCCAGGGAGGCGCTTGCCTGAGGAGCGGCCCTGGAATCGGGCGACGGGTCGGCCTTGGGCCGTTCGTCAGCCAACGACGGCGATTGGGCCGGCGCTGCGGGGCACCGTTGGGCCCTCTCCTGTGGATGGGTTTGTAGCATGAAGAAGGTTTGGCACCCGCGCCGGTACGATCCGGCGCCACCCGAGGCCGCCGCATGAAACTCCTCTCCCCCATCCTGGCCGTCGGCGTGGCCGCCGGCTCGTGCGCGGCGGCCGACCTGCCCCGCAGCAGCCCCGAAGCGGAAGGCGTCTCGTCGCCGGCCGTGCTCGCGTTCGTCGAGGCGGCCGACCGCGGCCTCGACTCGCTGCACAGCTTCATGCTCGTCCGTCACGGCCGCGTCGTCGCCGAAGGGTGGTGGGCGCCGTACCGCGCCGACGCCCGCCACGCGCTGTACTCGCTCAGTAAGAGCTTCACGTCCACGGCCGTCGGCCTGGCGATCGCCGAGGGGAAGTTGAGCCTGGACGACCCGGTGCTAAAGCTGTTCGCCGAGGACGCCCCGGCCGCGCCAAGCAACAACCTCAAAGCGATGCGGGTCAGCGACCTGCTCCGCATGTCCACCGGCCAGCAGACCGAGCCGCCGCGGGAGCCGGACGAGCCGTGGGTCCGGACGTTCCTGGCGCACCCCGTCCCGTTCAAGCCGGGCACCCACTTCCTGTACAACACCTCGGCCACGTACATGCTCTCGGCGGCCGTCCAGAAGGCGACCGGCCAGACCGTCCTCGACTACCTCCGGCCCCGCCTGTTCGACCCGCTCGGGATCGAGGGGCCGACCTGGGAGGCCAGTCCGCAGGGCGTCTCGGCCGGCGGGTTCGGCCTGAGCGTCCGCACCGAGGACATCGCCAGGTTCGGCCAGCTCTACCTCCAGAAGGGGCGGTGGCAGGGCCGGCAGGTGGTGCCGGCCGCGTGGGTGGAGGCGGCGACCGCCCGGCAGACGTCCAACGGCAGCAACCCGGCCAGCGACTGGGACCAGGGGTACGGCTACCAGTTCTGGCGGTGCCGGCACGGGGCGTACCGGGGCGACGGGGCACATGGCCAGTTCTGCGTCGTCCTGCCCGAGCAGGACGCGGTCGTGGCCATCACCAGCGGGCTGAAGGACATGCAAGCCGTCCTGAACCTCGTTTGGGACAAGCTGCTCCCGGGGATGTCGGCGGCTCCGCTGCCCGCCGACGACGCGGCCCACGAGCGGCTGGACCGTGCCCTCAAGGGCCTGGCGCTGCGGCCCCCGGAGGGCTCCGGCGCGCCGGCCAAGGTGGCGGGCAAGAAGTTCGTCTTTCCCGCCAACGACCGCCAGCTCGAATCGATCGCGCTGGAGGCCGAGGACAAGGACGGGACGGTTCTGGTCGTCCGGGTCGCCGGAACCGAGCATCGGATCGCCTGCGGCAAGGGCACGTGGCGGCCGGGCCGGGCGGCGTGGGGGCGGCTGCCGGAGCAGCCGGCCGCGGCGAGCGGGGCGTGGACCGCGGACGGCACGTTTACGGCGAAGGTCTGCTTCACCGAGACGCCGTTCGTCGTCACGGTCCGCCTGACGTTTTCGGGGGACCAGGTGCGGTGCGACTCGGCGGCGAACGTGGCGTTCGGGCGGACGAACGACGCCCCGCTCGTCGGCAAGGCGGAGTAACCGCTTGCCCTGGCGGCCCGCCGTCCCGCCCATCGCTACAGGTCGGGGTTAGCGTCCCCGCCGCCCAGGAGTCGCCGGGCCTGTTCGCCCAGTTCGGCCACGTTGGGCGGCTCGAGGATGCCGAGGTGGTCCCCCGGGACGGGCACGACGCGCAACCGGTCGCCCAGGTAGTGCCGCCAGCCGTAGTCCTGGTCGAACTCGATGTGCGGCCGCCAGAACAGGTCCGCGGCCCGGAACAGCACGGCGTCGAAGTCCAGGGTCAGGCGGTCGGCCGTCCAGGTGCCGATGGCCTCGTAGAACGCCTCCCGCCGCAACTCGAAGGCTTCCTCGACGCTCCGGGCCTGGCCGCCGGCGGAGGCCGGCGTTCCGGGGAGCCACTTCCGCAGCCGGGCCAGGCCTCGCCGCAGGACCCGGCCGCCGCCGCCCCGGGCGACCTCGGCGGCCACGCCCCACGCCCACTTGCCCCACCGGCGGCGCACCCCGCGGGGCAGGAGGGTGTCGAGGAGCATGACGACCTCCACCTTCTCGCCGCGCCGCCGCAGCCGGGACGCCACCTCCACGGCCAGGATGCCGCCGAAGGAGATGCCGCACAGCCGGTAGGGGCCGCGCGGGGCGGCGCGGGCGATGGCGTCGTGGTAGGCCGACGCCAGCCGCTCGATCGAGATGTCGAGCTTCTCCCCCCGCATGGCCTGGGCGGCCAGCGCCTGCTCGTCGCCGACGTACACGCCGTAGACCGGCTGGGCCGGCCCCAGGCTCTTGGCGAAGTGCCGGTAGATGTTGATGCCGCACAGGCAGAACACCGGCCGGCCGGGGCCCTCCGGCTGGAGCGGCACGACCACCGAGGCGTTGCGGGCCGCCTCCGAGCCGAGGCTCTCGACCAGCTCGGCGATCGTGGGGTAGCGGAACACCGACCCTAGGCCGATCTCGATGCCCGACGTGGCCGCCATCTCCATGATGAGCTTCAGCGCACTCAGCGACGTGCCGCCCAGGTCGAAGAAGTTGTCGCCGATGCCGACCCGCGGGACGCCGAGCACCTTCTCCCAGGCCGCGGCCAGGCTGATCTCCAGGTCGTTGCGCGGGGCCCGGTAGTCGCCCGGGGGCGCGGCGGCATCTCCCGCCGCCGGGGCCGGCAGGGCCTTGCGATCGACCTTGCCGTTGGGCGTCAGCGGGAACGCCTCCACCTCGACGAAGTGGGCCGGCACCATGTACTCGGGCAGGGCGGCCCGCAGGGCCGAGCGCAGTTGTTCGACGAGGTCGGCCGGCCGGTCGGCGGCCGTGAAATAGGCGACCAGTCGCTTCTCGCCCGGACTGTCCTCGCGGGCCGCCACCACCGCCTGCCGGACCGCCGGGTGCCGCGCCAGGACCGGCTCGATTTCCCCGAGCTCGATGCGGTAGCCGCGCACCTTCACCTGGTTGTCGGTCCGGCCGAGGCACTCCAGCAAGCCGTCGCCGCGCCAGCGGGCCAGGTCGCCGGTGCGGTAGAGGCGGGCGCCGGCGACGAACGGGCTCGGAACGAATCGCTCGGCCGTCAGCTCGGGGCCGTTGAGGTAACCGCGGGCCAGTCCGTCGCCGCCGATGTAGAGTTCGCCCACGACCCCGGGGGGCACCAACCCGCGGTCCGCGTCGAGGACGTAGACCTGGGTGTTGGCGATCGGCCGGCCGACGGGCACGCCGCCGTCCGCCGCGGTGACCCGGTGCACCGTCGACCAGACCGTGGTTTCGGTCGGCCCGTACATGTTCCACAGCTCGCCGCACCGCGGCAGAAGCGCCGCGGCCAAGTCCGGCGGCAGCGCCTCGCCGCCGCACAGCGCCTTCAGTTCCGGCGCGCCGGCCCAGCCGGCGGTGACGAGCGCCCGCCACGTGGCCGGCGTCGCCTGTAGGACGGTGCAGCCCGACTCCCTCATCAGCTTCATCAGGCGGTAGGGGTCGATCGCGTCGGCGCGGGTGGCAATCACCACCTTGCCGCCGACCGCCAGCGGCAGATACAACTCCAGCCCGGCGATGTCGAAGGACAGGGTCGTCACTGCCAGCAGGGTGTCGGTCGCCTTCAGCCCCGGCTCCCGCTCCATCGAGAACAGGAAGTTGACGATGGCGGCGTGCGGGACGGCCACTCCCTTGGGCAGGCCGGTCGAGCCGGAGGTGTAGAGCACGTAGGCCAGGTGGTCCGGCTTGGTGAGTGGTGGGGTGGTGAGTGGTGAGTGGTGAGTGGTGAGTGGTGGAGAGGGCTCGGACCACTC
>DASXAN010000429.1:0-9185 GCA_036406755.1 Gemmataceae bacterium | reverse complement strand
AAGGCGCTTCCCCCTCACCCCCAGCCCCTCTCCCCAAAGGGGAGAGGGGAGAATTACTAATGGCCTCCCGAGCTGGCGACAAGTTTCTGCACCGCTTCGACCACCCCCGTCCCGCCGTCGCTCAGGTGCCGCACCACCCCGTCCGCGTCCACGACCATCGCCCGGCTCGGCCCGCCGACCGCGTACACCACCGCCGCCTGCCGGCCGGCGAACAGCGGCACCCCGGCGGCCGCCCACGCCGGTCGGGCGTGGTCCTCGTCCGCCACCACCAGCACCGCCACCCGCACCCGCTCGCCGTAGCGGGCCTGCACCGCCGCGGCGAGGTTGAGCGTCGCCGACGCGGCCGGGCTGTCCGGGCGGACGAACAGCAGCACCGCCGGCCGGCCGCGGCACCGGGCCAGCCGCAGCGACGCGCCGCTGACGAGGTCGGTCGTGACGAAGTCGGGGGCCGGCCGGCCGACGGCCGGGGGCGGGCTCGGTGGGTCCGGGGCGTCGGCCGGCGGCGGCACCTCGCCCCGCAGCCCGGCCTCCGCCCGCCGCCGGGCCGCCAGCACGGCCGGCCGGTACGGCGTCTCCGGCTGCGACCGGATGTAGGCGTCGATCCGCTCCACCAGTGCCGCGAACTGCGACGGCGGCGCGACCCGACCGGCCGACGGCAACAGTGCCGCGAGTCTCTGCTGGAACTGGGCCGCCTGCTGAATCTCGCGGCGGCGGTCGGCGGCGAGCTGCTCCGGCAGCGTCAGGCCGCCGTCCAGCTCGTAGGTGGTCATGTCCGTCAGGCCGGCGGACCCGTCGCCGCCGGCCCGCCGCTCGACCGTCCGCTCCAGCTTCTGCACCGTCCCGCTGGCGGCGGCCAGCCAGACGACATCCGTCCGCCGCCACGCCGGGCCGTCGGCCGTCGGCCGCTCCCACTCGGCCGAGTGCTGCTCGCCGACGAGCTTCAGGCAGCGGACGCCGTGGAAGAACCCGTCCTCCTCGACCCGCCAGGTCCGCGGCGGCCGGGGGCCGTCGGCCGCGTCCCACTCGCCGCCGGCGGCGACCGGGCCGGGCGGCAGCTCGACGAACCCGGCCGGCTCCAGCGACGGCGGCCCGTCCAGCGGCACCCGCGGCGGGGCGGCCGTGGATTGCAACGTCACCCGGCCGCGGGCGTCCACGGTGGCCAACTCCAGCCGCGCGGAGCCGGCGGCATCCGGGGCGGCCCCGGCGGTTCGCAGGATGGTCAGGAGCGCGACCTCGGCCCCGGCCGGGCCGGCGTCGAGGACGAAGGTGCGGCATTCCAGGTCGTAGTCGCGGCGGTAGGGAGCGCCGCCGCGGGCTTCTTCGGCGAAGTGGCCGCGGTAGACGAGTTCCTGGCCGCGGGTCGGGCAGACGGCGAGCCCCGCGTCGGGTTGGGCGACGGCGAAGGTGAGGAGGAGTGCGAAGGCGGGGGACATGCGCGGTCCGTCGCGGGCCGGGGGGACAACCGGCGGGGGACTATAGCGACGCCTGACGGCGGGGCAAGGCGACCTTGCCGCTTGCGGCTATGCGGGCCGTTGCCCGCATAGCCGCAAGCGGCTGGGTCATTTCCGCAACTCGCGCCGCAGCTCGGTCAGCTCGCGCAACACGTCGTCCAGTTTACGCTCCAGGTCCTTGACCCGGCGATCGCCCGGGTCGGGCCGGTTGGTCTCGACCCGCAGCTGAATGAGGCGGTCTTGCAACTCTTCGACTTCGCGCGTGGCCACCCGCCGCTGCATCGCCATTCGCCGTTCCAGCAGCGACAACCCCTCCTCCGCCATCACCATCTCGCGGCGGGCCTGGAGAATCTGCTCCGCCGCCTCGGCCAGCCGCTTATCGTGCTCGGCCTGGAGCGGCTTCAGCTGCTCCTCTGCTTCCCGGACGCTCTTCCGGTGTGCCTCAAATCCCGGATCGTCCAGTTTGACGGAACGCTTCTGAAGGTCGGCGACGAACGCCCGCCACTCCGCCACCTGTGCCTTGGCAGCCTGGAGCTGTGGCGACTCCCGCACAGGCTCCCGCTCCAGCCGTTTGTACCGTTCCTCCGCCTCGGCCAGCCGCAGCCGGGCCTCAATCCGCTCCTTCGTCCACTGTGCCTCCCGGTGCTCCAATTTCGCTTCGGCGACGTCAAGCTCGTTGCGGAGCCGGTCGATTTGCTCCGCCCTGGCCCGCCGCTCCTCTTCGGCCCGGTCGGCTGCCGCCGGCGGCTCCGCCTTGCCCGCCTTCGCCGGCGGTCCGTCCGCCAGCGCCGCCCCCGGCCCGGCCGGCGGCAGCGCCACCCAGCCGGCCCCGCCGCCGATCCGGCCGGCCGTCAGCACCACCGCCGCCGTCAGCTTCAGTTTGCTCGCGAACATGGCGTTCAGCACTCCGTCACAGAGTTCCATCACCCGCGGGGCGGCCGTGCCGGCCACCGCCGCCCGCACCGCCGGGGCCACCAGCGCCGCCGGGGCGTCAGTCAGCCCCCCGTGAATCACGGGGGGCAGAATCGCCGGAGCCACGCCCCGCCGTACCAGCCGCGCCCGCAGCTTCGCCCGCGCCGCCGCCAGCCGGGACAGCACCGTGCCCCGCGGGCAACCCAGCCGCCGGGCCGCCTCGGCCGTGCTCGCGCCCTCCAGGTAGCACAGCACCACTGGCCGCCGGTACCGCTCCGGCAGGCGGTCGAGTTCCTCGTCGAGCACTTGGCATAGCTCGCGGTTGGACGCCGCGGTGATCGGGTCTGGCGCGGCTGGGGTGTCGGCGTGAGCGAAACGTAAACGGTCACTCGCCCGGACGGACTGCCGCCGCGCGCGCAGGGCCGTCCGCCGGGCGACGCGGTGCAGCCACGCCGGCACGCACCCGCGGACCGACCGGGCCTGCCGGGCCAGGGCCAGGAACGTCGCCTGGAAGGCGTCCTCGGCCGCGTGCTCGTCCCCGAGAATACGCCGGCAGACGCCCAGGACCATGCCGCCGTGCCGCCAGACGAGCAGCTCGAAGGCGTCGGCGTCACCGGCGGCGGCGAACCGGGCCAGGAGCTGGCCGTCGTCGGCCGGGCCGTCCGCCGCGGCGCGGCGGGCCAGCCCGAGCAGTCGGCGGAGCGGTTCGGGGGTCATGGTGGGCCTCGTCAGTTCACCCTATCTGTGTCATCCCGCGGCCGGGTGATTCGATCATTTTTGCACGCCCGCCGTCGGTCTGCTACAACAGAGGCGCGACCGATCATCCCAAGCGGGCCCGCCATGCTCGGACTGCTCCTCACCCTCGTCCTGCTCGCCGTCGGCGTGGCCGTGCTCCTGGCCGTCGGCACGCTCGTCATCCAGGGCTACCTGTACAGCCAGCCGGTCGGGGGGATCGTCTGGCGGTCGGCCGCGGCCGGGGCGGCCGTCTGCCTGTTCTTCGCCTTCTGGTGCTGGCTGCAGGCCCGGTCCCCGGGGCAGTACGGCACGCTCCTCGACTTCTCCCCGCGGGACACGAAGGTGTTCGACAAGTTCTGGTCGGAGCGGGTCGGCGGCGGCGGCAAGCAGGAAATCCTCTACACCCGCGGCCGGGACGCCCGCGGCCGGGTCGAGTACCGCGACCCGAGCGGCCGGCTGTGGCAGCGGTCCGGCGACGGCGGCGTGATGACGGCCATCATCGTCGAGGAGGACGGGGAGAAGAAGCGGTTCGAGGCGGAGATGACGCCGAGTGGCCAGTTCAAGATCGAAGAGAACCGGCCACTACGGTACGTCGAGCAGGGCGGCCGCGGGCGCGTGATGACGGACAACGAGATCGGCGAGATCACGACGACGCGGTACGGCCTGTTGTTCGGCAACCTGCTGCTGAACCTGGCGCACCTGGTGGTGTGGTTCTTGTGCCTGTGGCTGCTCTTGGAGTTCCAGTGGCCGCACGC
This sequence comes from Gemmataceae bacterium, assembly GCA_036406755.1. Lineage (GTDB taxonomy): Bacteria > Planctomycetota > Planctomycetia > Gemmatales > Gemmataceae > DASXAN01. The sequence continues at coordinate 5,332 of DASXAN010000429.1, read as the reverse complement.
GCTGGGGCTGGCGGCGGCGCTGTGGGTGGCGTTCGCGTTACTGGTTTGGCCGGTGGTGCGGGAGCAGGTGCCGGTGACGCCGCCGCGGGCGGAGCGGGCCTGGCTCCCCTCGGCCGGGTTTGCGGGAACAGTGCCGAAGGTGACGGACGGTCGGCTGGTTGCATAGGTCCCGCCGGGCGGCGACCCCCACGAGTACGACAGCCACCCGTTCGACGGATTCTTCCGTCTCGCCGGCGTCTTCAGCACCGTCGGACCATTTTGAAACCGGTACCACCTCATGGTGGCACGGAAGCCCTTGTGTCCGGCCATGGAAGCGTTATCATCGCATGTGAAAACACAAACGGAATCTCCCGACTGGAAGCGGATTCCAGTCGGATGACCAGCTGACGGCCAGTCCGGCACGGCCAAGGGCCCATCGACGAGTAGGCCGACTCGGTCGAACACTTTCCCGGGATTCCCCAGGGTCGGTCTCACACGCGGTACGGACGGGATGCCATTCCCGGACGAACCGGCCGTGGGTCGATCGCCGATCCTGGAGGTCTAGTCGTATGGCAAAAAGAAACTCAATCGCCCGGGGAAAGGGTCTTCCTCCCCCGTACGGTCGGCAACACGGGCTGGTTCTGCTCAACGGGTTGGCCGAGCAGCCCGAAACCTGGTTCCGCAACCAGCGCTACTGGCGGCGTCATTTTGACGTGTCGATGCCCAACCTGTTCGCCTACGACGGCGTCGTGTTGCACCAGCGGCTCGAGGCCGGGTTGCCGATCACCGTGGATTTCCTGGTCGGCCAACTCCATCGGCACCTGGAGGAGTTCGTCCAGACGCCGCCGTATCACCTGGTGGCGAACAGCATGGGCGGCAAGATCGCGATCGAGTACGCGGCGCGCTATCCCGAGCAGGTCGCGTCGATGGTGCTGATCTGCCCGTCCGGTCTCAGCGCGGGGGAAGAATTGCCCATCGTCGATGGGGTGCGCCGCTTCGGCGTCGGCAGCATCATCGAGAGCGTCTTCTTTAACCCGCGGTGCATTGAGCCGGCCCTGGTGGATTTCTACACGCGGCAGTCGCGGAACCGCCGCTGGCGGACCGGGTTCGCGAACACGATCCGGGGCACCAAGAATCACTGCGTGCGCGACCGGCTTGTTGACGTCAAGCAGCCGACCCTGCTCATCAGCGGCCGGGAGGACCGGATCGTCAAGTGCGAGGAAGTCAGGGCCGCCGCCGGCATTCTGCCCCACGGTCAGTTCCTGATGATCCCTCGCTGCGGCCATGCCGCTCAGATCGAGAAGGACCGACTTATCAACCGCATCGTCGTGCGTTACCTCACCGGGCGAATGCCGGCACCGCGCAACGTTGAGCAGGGCTCCGCGGCAGGGTTGCCGCGGGCGTGAGTCGGCCGGGAGCGCCTGTCGGTCGGGGCGTGCGCCGGTGCCCGATCGCCCCGATATATGTAATTGCGCGACCATGCCGTACTCCCTGGCCATTTTTTGGCACGAACGCCAGCGGTTTCTGCCGGCCGTCCTGGCGGTCGCCTTCAGTGCCCTCCTGATCGCGCTGCAGTGCGGCCTGCTTCTTGGCATCTTCTCCATCACCTCACTCCCGGTGGACTCGACCGGCGCCGACGTCTGGCTGGGCGGGCCGGGCATCCTGAGCGTGGACCAGGGCACCCCGATCCCGGAACCTTACCTGGCCTGCCTCGAGCGGCAGCCGGAGGTGGAGCACTGCGAGATCTACGTCAAGGGCCTGGCCTCCTGGGTCAAGCCGGCCGCCAGCGGTTCGGAATTGTGCATGGTCATCGGCACCCGACTCGCCGGCGACGCCGTCGGCGCCGTCCGCAACATGGACCTGGCGACGCGTTACCTGCTGACCGAACCCGGGTCCGTCATCGTCGATCAGACCGAGCTGGGGCGGCTGGGCATCCGGGGGGTGGGAGACCGGGCGGAAATCAACGGCCACCGGGTGCGAGTCGTCGCCCTGGTGGAGGGGCTCCAGAGCATTGCCGCACCCTACGTCTACTGCTCCACCGAGACGGCCCGGCGGCTGCTGCGGTTGCCCGCCGACCAGACGACGTACGTGCTGGCCCGCTGTCATGACCCGGCGAGCGCCCGTGCCGTGGTCGAGCGGCTGCGGGCCAATCCCCACGTGTCCGTGTTCACGGCCGAGGAACTCTCCTGGCGGACGCGCTTACACTGGATGATGAAGACGAAGGCCGGCATCGCCCTGGGTTTCGCCGCCCTGCTGGGCCTGCTGGTCGGTGCCGTGGTCACCAGCCAGACGCTGTACGCGGCCACCGCCGTCTCCGTGCGCGAGTACGCCATGCTCCGTGCCCTGGGGATTCCGCGGCGGCGGATGAGGGCGATGGTCCTCGCCCAGTCCCTGTGGGTCGGCGTGATCGGCATCGGCCTGGGAGTGCCGGCGGTCTACTCCCTGGCCGAGGGCGCCACCGCCCTGGGGGCCAAGGTGCTCCTGTCGCCCTGGTTGGTGGCCGCGGCCGGGATCGTGACCCTCGTCATGGCCTTGCTGTCGGGCCTGGTGGCTCTACGCTCCCTGCGACTGGCCGAACCGGCCTTGCTGTTGCGTTGAGCGGCGCGCCGGAGGGGCGCACCGCTCGCCCCGAGGAGTGTGGAATGAGAACCCATTGGCGTCCGCTCCACCTCGCTTTCTATCTCGGACTCGTAACGCTGGTTGCGAGCACCGTCGGGGCCGGCTGGGTCCTCAGTCACTCCCGGGCCGGGCACTCTCCCACGGTTCCGGTCGATCCTGCGGAACCGGCCGTTGTCTGTTTCGGCTACGTGGACGGGCCGGCGGGAGTCACGGCCCTCGTGCCACTCGTGGCGGGCCGTGTGACCCGGGTCGAGGTTCAGGAGAATGAGTCCGTCAAAGCCGGATCGGTCCTCATCCGCCTGGACGACCGCCTGGCCCAGGCCCGCCTGCGGCAAGCCGAGGCGGGCCTGGCAGCCGCACGGGAGCAGCTGGCCCAGGCCCGGAAGCTGCCCCGGCAGCAGCAAATCAAGCTGGCCCAGCAGCGGGCGGTCATCGAGGCCGTGCGGTATCGCGTTGAGGGGGCCCGGTCCGCCCTCGCCCGCAAGCGCCGGCAAGCGGACAAGGAGGTCCTCAGTCTCACGGAAGCCGACGTCGCCGAAACCCTGCTGCACGAAGTGGAAGCCCTGTACCAGGTGGAAACGAGCAAGCTCGGTGAGCTGGAGCTGAACGACCCGGACGCAGCCGTCAGGCAAGCTGAGGCCGATGTGAACGCCAAGGAGGCTCAGCTGACCGAGGCTCGCACCGCAGTGGAAGAGTATGCCTTGAAGGCGCCGGCGGACGGGGCCGTGTTGCGGGTGCTGGTCGGCCCCGGCGACGTCGTCGGAGCGCAGGCGAAACAACCGGCCGTGGTCTTCTGCCCGGCCGGCCGGCGGATCGTTCGTGCGGAAGCGGAGCAGGAGTTCGCCCGGGGCCTCGCGGTCGGTCAGGCCGCCTCGATCCGCGACGACAGCAACGGCGAGGGCAGCTGGACGGGCCGCGTGATCCGCATCTCCGACTGGTACACGCAGCGCCGGTCGGTCATGCCGGAACCCCTGCAATACAATGACGCCCGCACGCTGGAGTGCATCATCGAGCTGGACGCGGGCCAACCGGCACTGCGGATCGGCCAGCGCGTGAGGGTCACACTGCGGCCAGCCGCCAGTTGATGGATAAGGTGGGAGCGAGGCGGGTACCGGGCTCGGGTCGAGCGACGGCGACACCCTCGCCGTCGTGGCGTCTGACCCGGCCGACGAGATTCACCCATGACGACGAAGCTCCCACTCCTCGCCGCGTGTGCGCTCGCTTGCCTGTTGCCGGCGGCGCCCCCGGTCGCGGCACAGCCCGAGAACGACGGCCTGACGAGGGTCTCGGCGCTGGCTCTGAAAACGGTCCGGACGGCCCTGCGGTGGGACGAGCCCGCCGAGCCGGCGCGGATCGTCGGGCCGATCTACTTCGTCGGCACGAAGGGCCTCGGCTCCTTCCTGATCACGGGGCCTGAGGGGCATATCGTCCTGTACACGGGCATGCCGGGCTCGGGGGAGATGATCGAGAAGTCGATCGCCAAGCTCGGGTTCAACCCGAAGGACGTCAAGCTTATCCTGACCGGCCACGCCCACTGCGACCACGTCGGCGGGCACGCTTACCTCAAGAAGGTCACCGGCGCGAAGATCGCCATGATGCGCGAGGAGGTCGAGCTGTTCGAGTCCGGCGGCAAGCTCGACTTCCAGTACGGGGCGTTCAAGGAGTTCGCGTTCGAGCCGGCCAAGGTGGACACGGTCTTCCGGGACGGGGACGAGATCAAGCTGGGCCCCACGACCCTCCGGGCGCTGCTCACCCCCGGGCACACCAAAGGCTCGACGACCTACGTCATGAAGGTAGCCGACCACGGAAAGACCTACACGGTCGTCTTCCCGGACGGGACCAGCGTGAACCCCGGCTACCGCGTCGTCCGGAACCCGTCCTACGAGGGGATCGCGGACGACTACCGCCGGACCTTCCGCACACTCGCAGGGTTGAAGCCGGACGTCTGGCTGGCGCCCCACAACGAGTTCTACGGCCTCGACGCCAAACTCGCGCGGGCAGCGAAGGACGGGGTCAAGGCCTGGATCGACCCGGAGGGGTATCGGGCGTGGGTCGCCGCGCAGAAGAAGAGGTTCGAGGCCGCTGCCGAGAATGAACGGGCCGCTCCAGCCGGCAGTCCGCAGCGGGGCACGCGCTGACCGGCCCGACGGCGAACCGGTGACCGTCGCCTCGGGGCCGACTTTGGGGTTGCACTTTCGCGCCATCCCGGGCACAACGGACACCGCCCGCCGGCCGCCCTCCCCCCCAGCCCGCTGGAGGCACGATGCCACACTTCTCCCGGACCCGGTCGTTGATCGCCGCCCTGACCGTCGCCGCCGCCTTCGGTGCCGCGACCGCCGGCGAAACGATCAGCGTGGACGGCAGCAGCGCCCGGTTCCTGCCGGCCATCGAGGTCCAGGCCGCGGGCCGCCCCGTGCGGCTGACCCTGACCGGCGCGGCCGTGCGGAAGAAGGCCCTCGTCACCGCCTATACCATCGCCAGCTACCTCCAGGACGGGGTGCCGGCGAAGACGGCGGACCAGCTGGCCGCGGCCAACGGCATCAAGGCCCTGGTCATGGTCCTGGAGCACGGCGTCGGCGGCCGGACGGTGGCCGACGGACTTCGGGCGGGGGTTCGCCTGAACTACCCGGCCGACGCATTTACCCCCGAACTGGCCCGGATCGACCAGGCCCTCCAGAACGTGCGGTTGGAGAGGGGCGACCGGGTGACGCTGATCGCGGCCCCCGGCGCCGGG
>DASXAN010000428.1:0-2581 GCA_036406755.1 Gemmataceae bacterium | reverse complement strand
TTGCCGGTGGCGGCAAGCAGGGCGTCGCGGACCTCCTCGGCGTCGAGCCGGCGGGTCGTCGCCCGCCAGAGCAGGCGGTTCTCCGGGTCCTTCACCTTCGCCGCCGCCGGGGCCGGGTGCAGGGCCGACTGCCGGTACGTCTGCGACGTGACGACGAGCCGGTGCAGCTTCTTGAAGCTCCAGCCGTCGGCGACGAACCGGCGGGCCAGCCAGTCGAGTAGCTCGGGGTGCGACGGCGGCTGGCCGAGCCGGCCGAAGTCGCTGGCCGTCGCCACCAGGCCGACGCCGAAGTGCTGCTGCCAGGCGCGGTTGACGGCGACGCGGGCCGTCAGCGGGTGGTCCGGCCGGGTCAGCCAGTCGGCCAGGGCCGTGCGGCGGCCGGTGGTTGATTCGCCCGGCGTGCAGGTCAGCGGGTTCGGGTCGAAGATGGTCGGCACACCGGGCTCGACCGGCTCGCCGCCGCCCTTCTTCGGGATGACGGTCGGGGCGGCGACCGGGCCGACGTCGCGGGCGGTCAGCCCCTCCGGCAGCGGCGGCGGCTTGCGCGAATCGAACTTCGCCAGCTCCTTGCGGAGCGCGACGAGTTGCTGCTTCTGTTCGTCCTTGAACTTCCGGTCCAGCCGGTTGAACTCGTAGAGCACCTGCCGGTAGGCCAGCTCGGCGATCTGCTGGTCCTGCGGCGTGCGCTTCTCCGGCGGGGTGGCGAGGACGGCCTTCAGGTCGTCGGCGAACTTGGCGACCGCCTCGCGCTCCGCCTTGGCCCGCATCGGCGCTTCCAGCGCTTCAATCTTGGCCCGCACCTCCTTCGTCGCCTCCTCCCATGCCGCGAGCCTGGCCCGGTGCTCGGCGATCTGCCGCTCGGTGGCGACCGGCCAGTCGTCGCGGAACGACAGGCCGGCGAACACGGCCCGGAGGCGGAAGTAGTCCTTTTGCAGGATCGGATCGAACTTGTGGTCGTGGCAGCGGGCGCAGCCCATGCCGAGGCCGAGGAAGGCGTCGCCGACGCAGTCGGCCAGCTCGTTGAGCATGTTCTCCCGCTGGCCGCGGACGTCGCGGTTGTTGTACTCGTAGATGCCGTTCCGCAGGAAGCCGACGGCCACCAGGGCGTCGGGGTCGTCCGGGGCGATCTCGTCGCCGGCGAGCTGTTCCTTGAGGAAGCGGTCGTAGGGCTTGTCGGCGTTGAACGAGCGGATGACGTAGTCGCGGAACCGCCAGGCGCCGGCGCGGTAGTCGTCGATGCGGAACCCGTCGCTCTCGGCGTACCGCACGACGTCCAGCCACAGCCGGCCGGCCCGCTCGCCGTACCGGGGGCTGTCGAGCAGCCGGTCCACCAGCCGCTCGTAGGCATCCGGCGATTCGTTGTTGACGAACGCCTCCACGTCGGCCGGCGTCGGCGGTAGGCCGGTCAGGTCGAAGGTGACGCGGCGGATGAGCGCTCGCCGGTCGGCCGGCGGCGACAGCGACAAGCCGGCGGCGTCGAGCTTGGCGCGAACGAACCGGTCGATCGGGTTCTCGTTCCACGCCGGGTCGGCGACGGCCGACGGCTCGACCGCCTTCATCGGCTGGAACGCCCACCACCGGCGGTCCTCGTCGGTGATGACGCCCCGCGGCCGGGCGGCGATCTTGATCCCTGTTTCGGGCCACGGGGCGCCCTGCCGGACCCACTCCTTCAGGACAGCGATCTGCTCGTCGGCGAGCTTACCCTTGGGTGGCATTTTCAGGTCGCCGGTTTGGCCTATGGCCTGAACGAGCAGGCTTTCGTCCGGCTTGCCGGGGACGATCGCCGGGCCGGTGTCGCCGCCCTTGAGCGCCGAGCCGCGGGAGTCGAGGACGAGGCCGCCCTTGCTCTTCTGGGCGGCGTGACTGTGGCAGGTGTAGCAGTTGGCCCGCAGGATCGGGCGGACCTTCTGCTCAAAGAACGCGGCCTGTTCCGGCGACGGGTCGGCGGCCTGCGAGCGGGGTGGCGTGAACACCCCGAGGATGGCGACTGCGGCGAGCGCGAATGCGAGGCGGCGCGGCGGCATGGCGGGGACCCGGCGGGGGGCGGTAGCGAGTCATCCCCTACGATACCCGCTTCCGGCCGGCCCGCAAGCGACCGGCGGGGCGGATTCACTCGGTTCCGGGGTGGGGATTCTGAACGAATCACAAAAAAGTGAACGGGCCGTACACATTTGGCCCGGCCGCCCGGATTGAGCGGCATGCCATGCGGGTCGGCATCGCCGGGCACCCCTGGACGCTGGCCGAGCTGCTGGAGAATGCAGGGGTGTGATACAATAGCCCCCGTGTGAACGCTCGCCGGGGCCTCAGTATGCGCGTAGCGGACAACCCCAAACCGACGATCCCATGGCGCGGGCTGGTCGGATTCGGACTCTTAGCCCTGGTCGGGGCGATGGGGCCGGACATAACGCCGAGCCGGTATTACCCCGACTTGGGGCACTACGTCCCGCGGTATGTGTTGCTGGCCTTGGGCGTCGGGTTCGGACTGAGCGCCGTTCGGCGTGGCGGACGGGTAGACCGGCTGATCGGGATTGCTGTTCTGGTTGTCGGCCTAGAGCCTGTTATGCATTTATGGGCTGGTCGG
>DASXAN010000427.1:0-3340 GCA_036406755.1 Gemmataceae bacterium | reverse complement strand
TTTGCCCCCGGTCATTGACCGGGGGCAAACTACCGGCCAGCAGTTCCACCTTGAACCCGGCCCGCTCCTTCGACCCGAAGTTGTGGACGGTCGCGGTGAGCGTTGTACGCGTGCCGGTGACGGCGAGCGGGTCGGCGATGGTCAGCCCGGTGACGGCGACGTTGTCCGCGTCCGGCCGGCCGACGTCGAGAACGACGAGCTGCGTCTGCGCCTGCAACCGGCCCCAGGGCTCCGTCCACCCGCCGCCCGGCGACGCGGACGCCCACGTCGAGCGCTGCAGGTCGCTGATGACGTAGACCTCCCGCTGGGCGTACTTGCCGGGGGCCTTGCGGACGAGTTCCTCGACCAGTTGCAGCGCCCCGCCCAGGTCGGAGCCGCCGTTCGGGCAGCGGAGGGCCTCGATCTCGGCCGCCACCTTGGCGGCGTCCTCGGCCGGGCCGGGGATAACCGCCTGCGCCGGGGCGGCCAGCAACACGACGCTGAACCCGTCCCCGGCCGCGGACGAGCGGACCAGCTCGGCCGCCAGTACCTTGGCCCGGTCGAAGCAGGAGCCGCGGTCGCCGGCCAGGGTCATGCTCAGCGACTCGTCGATGACGATGACCTTGTGCGTCCGCCCGGTGACGGCCGGGCCGCCGACCGCCCCGCCCGGCAGGACCCGCTGCCAGACGGCCTCGGCCCACGGCATAACGCTCGCCATGGCGGCGACGAGCAGCACCAGCAGCAGCGTGCGGACGGCGAGCAGCAGGAGTTGCTCGAGCCGCAGCCGGCGGACGTTCTGCCGGCGGGCCGCGAGCAGGAACCGCATGGCCGCCCAATCGACGACCCGGTACCGCCGGCGGTTGAGCAGATGGATGATGACCGGCACGGACGCGGCCCCGACCAGCGTCGCCAGGGCGGCGAGCGGGGTGGCGAACAACACGGCCAGCGGGAATGTCGTCATCGCATCCGGTGGGCGAGGTAGCGGGCCAGGGCCAGGCCCAGCGATTGATCGGTCCGCAGCGGCACGAGGTCGATGTTCATCCCCCGGCAGCCGCGGCGCAGGTCATCGCGGAAGGCGTTCAGCTCCCGCAGGTAGCCGTCGCGCAGACCGCGGGGGTCGGTCAGCAGTTCGGCCGGGATCTCCAGCCCGCGGAACTTCGTCGCCCCGTCGAACGGGAAGTCCTCCTCGGCCGGGTCGAGGACGTGGAAGACGACCACCTCGTGCCGGTCGTACCGCAGGTGTTGCAAGCCCGACAGGATCGCCGGCACGTCGTCGAACAGGTCGCTGAAGAGCATCACGAGGCCGCGCTGCCGGGCCCGGCCGGCGATCTCGTGCAGGACCGGGCCGAGCTTCGTCGGGGCGGTGCTCGGGCCGTCGCCGAGGGCGCGGACGACCTCCTTGAGTTGCGGCGCGTGACCCGCCGCGCGGATGAACCGCCGCACCTGGGCGTCGAACACGGCCAGGCCGACGCTGTCGGCCTGCCGGACGATCAGGTACGCCAGGCTCGCGGCGGCCATGCAGGCGTAGTCGTACTTGCGGACCGGCCCGGACCCGTAGGCCATCGACTGACTGGCGTCCACGAGCAGCCAGCAGACGAGGTTGGTTTCCTGCTCGTACTGCTTGAGGTAGAACCGCTCGGTCCGGCCGAAGACCTTCCAGTCGATGTGCTTAACGTCGTCGCCGGGGGAGTACTCGCGGTGCTGGGCGAACTCGACGGCGAATCCGTGGTGCGGGCTGCGGTGCAGGCCGGCCAGGTAGCCCTCGACGACGAGCCGGGCCTGTAGCTCCAGGCCGCCAACTTGGGCGAGCGTCAGCGGGTCGAGGTAGTTGACGGCCGTTTCTGGCATGTCGGTCACACCGCCTTCGCCGGGTACGACCGGGCAAACGCCTCAATCCACGACCGCTGCTCCGGCGTGTCCGGGACAGGGACGCCGCGTGCCGCCCGCACCCGCTCGAACGCCTCGGCCGGGGACACGCCGGCGGCGACGAGCAGCGCCGCGGCCAGCATGGCCGACCGGCCGATTCCCGCCCGACAGTGGATACCGACCGCCCTGCGGCTGCTTGCAGCCCCGACGAGCCGCGACACGGCGTCGGCGAACGCCTCTCGGGAAGCGGGAACGCCGCGGTCCGGCACCGGGACTGCGACGAAGTCGATTCCGACGGCGGCGCACGCCGCGGCCTCGTCCGCCAGGTCGAACTCCCCGACCTCTTCGGGCGTCAGCAGCGACACGGCCACGTTGAGCCCCTGGTCACGCCACGAGCGGATCTCGTCCGCCAACCAATCGCCGCTGCGGGGCCGGGCCAGGATGGCCAGTCGTCGGCCCGACGGCGTGTCGATCCAGTACAGTTGCGCTTTCACCCCACCGCCTTCTCCGCCTCGCGCGGGATCACGTCGATCAGCTTCCGCACGATGTCGTCCGGCTTCACGCCGTCGGCCTCGGCGTTGAAGTTCGTCAGGATGCGGTGCCGCAGCACCGGCGGGGCGACCGCCCGCACGTCCGCACACGACGCGTACGGCCGGCCGTGCAGCACCGCCCGCGCCTTGGCCGCCAGGATCAAGTACTGGCTGGCCCGCGGCCCGGCCCCCCACGTGACGTAGTCCTTGACGAAGTCCGGCACCGACCCGGATTCGCCGGGTGCCCCGCCCTTCTCCTTCCGCGTCGCCCGGGTAAACCGCAAGGCGTAGCGGATGACGTACGGCGCCACCGGCACCTTCCGCACCAGGTCCTGCATCTCCAGCAGGTCCGTCGCCGACACCACCCGCTCCACGCCCGCCCCCGGCCCGCCGGTCGTCGCCTGGACGATGTCGAACTCCTCGTCCTCGTCCGGGTAGTCCACCTGGATGTTCAGCATGAAGCGGTCCTGCTGCGCTTCGGGCAGCGGGTACGTCCCTTCCTGCTCGATCGGATTCTGCGTCGCCAGCACGAAGAACGGCTCCGGCAGCTTGTGCTTGTTGCCGGCCACCGTCACCTGCCGCTCCTGCATGGCCTCCAGGAGCGCGGCCTGCGTCTTCGGCGGGGTGCGGTTGATCTCGTCGGCCAGGACGACGTGGGCGAACAACGGGCCGTGGACGAACCGGAACGTCCGCTGGCCGGTGGCGCGGTCCTCCTGAATGACCTCCGTGCCGGTGATGTCGGACGGCATCAGGTCCGGGGTGAATTGGATGCGGCTGAAGCTCAGGTTCATGGCGTCGGCGACGGTGCGGATCATGAGCGTCTTGGCCAGCCCCGGCACGCCGACGAGCAGGCAGTGGCCGCGGGCCAGGACGGCGAGGAGGAGCTGCTCCAAGACCTCCCGCTGGCCGACGATCACCTTGGCCGTCTCGGCCAGGAGCCGGCGGCAGGTGGCCGTCAGCCGCTC
>DASXAN010000426.1:0-5579 GCA_036406755.1 Gemmataceae bacterium | reverse complement strand
AGGGCCGCGTCCCATTCGCCAGCCGTCCGCGGCCGGTTCAGGTCGGCCAGGTCCGGGAACTGCAACTCCACCACCCGCTGTTCAAATTCCATCTGGGTCCGCAGGTCGATCAGCCGCCGGGGCAGGGCGGTCAGCGACCAGTACAGGTTCGGCGCGCCCGGCCGCTCGACCCACTCCGGGATGCGGTCGGCGAGTTGGTTCGCGACCGCGATGCCGACCAAGCCGTTGATGAGGAACGGGCCGCCCCCGACGTGGCGGCTGAAGGCGAACCCGGTCGAGAACGCCCGGGCCGCCTCGGCGTAATCCCCGTCGGCGACGGCCACCCGCGCCCGCAACACCATCATCGGGGCGTACTGCCGCATCTGTTGCACGTCGGGCAACAGGATGCCGATCGGGTCGGGCTGTTCGAGCGTGTATTCCCACTCGGCCGACTTCCGCCGGGCCCCATAGTCGAACTGCATCAGGTACCGGTGCCGCACCCCGTCGAGGAACGTGTGGGCCTCGGCCAGCGGCACCTGGTCGAGCGGCAGCTCGTTCCACTTCTGCGGCGTCTCGGCCAGTTGCTTCCGCGTCTCGTCCCGCTGCTCGTAGGCGAGCCGCAGGTAGATCGGGACGGCGTTGCCCTCCTTCAACTCGGACGCCAGCGGCAGGAGGCGGTATTTCAGTGCCGGCCGCGGTTCGGCAGCCGGGGTGACGGTCAGGGCGCGGTCGGTGAGCCATTTGTCGCCGGCGGCCGTTGGAGCGGCCGGCGGGTCCGCGGCGGGACTCAGCCCGATGACTGTGACGAACGCAGAGACGACGACGTACCAGCGGCGCGGCCGGGTCATCGGCGCGACCTCCTGAAAAGGTGAGAAACGGTTTGGTTACTGATCCAGGATCGTGTCCCAGGCGCGAAGCACGGGACCGGTCGGCGGCGGCTCGGCGGCGTCCGACGGGGCGTCGCGGCGGGCGAGCCAGGCGTCGGCGTCCCGTTCGACGAGCCGGCGGGCAGCCAGATAGCTGTTCGGCGACATCTCCGGCGACGGGGCGACCGCCGGGGCCGGCGCCTCCGTCGGTCGCGGCATCCGGCCCAGCCGGTCCGCCAAAGCGAGCCGTTCGGACCGCTCGGCGACGAAGCCGGTGCCGAGCATCACCGACAGAAGTGCAAAGCCGCAAGCGGCAGCCGGCCAGACGAAGCGGGCCGCAGTCGGCCGGGCGGCCGCCCGGCCGGCGGCGAATAGCATCGCGTCGGCGTCCAGCCCGGCCGCGGATGGGCGGCACGCGGCCAGTTGCCGCTCCAGCGGACTCAGGTCGTCGGGGTTCGGGTGCATGGCGCGTCGAGCCTCGTGCGGAGTTCGTCGAGCCCCGCGTGGTAGCGGCGGTGGGCGGTCGGCAGCGAACAGCCGACCAGCCGGGCCACCTCGTCAAACGTCAGCCCGCCCCAGAGCCGGGCGACGATCACCTCCCGCAGGTCCAGCGGCAGCTCGGCCAGGGCGCGGGCGGCATCCTGGGCGTCGAGCCGGTCGTCGGCCGGGGCGAACCACGCTTCCGGGGCGCTGGCCGTCCCTTCACGCCGCCGGCGGCGGGCGGCCGACCGGGCGGCGGCGGCTGCCCCGGTACGGACGACGCGGTAGAGCCACGGTAGCACCTGCTCGGGCGGAGGCGATTGGCGGGCGAGGGCCACGAAGGCGTCGTGGACCACGTCCTCGCCACAGCCGGGCCACTGGCGGGCGTACAGCCGCAGGGCCGGCGCGTGCTGCCGGTACAGCCGTCCCAGGTCGTGCGGTGTCAGCGGCGGCATGCGCGGCTCTCGGGGCGTCCACCCCTATGATGCCACGGCGGCGAGGATTTCTCACGAGAAGAAAAGAAATGAACCACAGATGCACACGGATGCACACAGATCAGAAGAGAAGAATGGTGTTTTTCTCTTCTGATCTGTGTGCATCCGTGTGCATCTGTGGTTAATCCGCTTTCAGTAGTTCCCGACGACTTCGCCGCCGTTGATCGTGTTCAGCGCCTGGAACGTGGCGAACGGCATCCCGTCGGTCAGGAAGTGGACCGACCCGTCGCAGAACAGGAAGTTGGCCCCGCCGGCGTGCCACGACCCGAATCCCCAGGCATTCTGGAGCAGGTTGCCCGGGCCGCCGGCCGGGTAGTTGATGTGCCAGGTTTCGTCCTGCACGATGCCGTGGCAGCAGGTGTGCGTCCCGCCGCCCCAGTACGGGCCGTACACGGCCAGGATGTGATTCTGCTTCGACTCGCCGACTGCGATCGTATTGCTCAGCCCGTCCGTGACGGCGGCCATTGTCGCGGCGCCGTTGGTGCCGAAGGCCCCGGACACCGGCCCGGACGGGTACTTCGGCGTCGCGTCCGTGTCCTTGTAGGAGGCGAACAGGTAGTTGCTCCGGCGGGCGTTCTGCCGAGAAAAGGAGTGCCACCAGACGAGCTCGATGATCGGCGGGTCGGCCAGCGGGTCCGGCGGGTGGCCGTTGTCCCAGACGGCCTCCGGCGGGTTGTTGTCCCCGGGGCAGGTGTACACCCGCAGGTAGGTGCTGACGACGTCGCCGTTCGCCTGGGCCAGGATCGGGAGTTGCAGCGGGCAGTCCAGTCCGACCGACATGCACGAGTTGGACGACGCCGCCTGGTAGTTGTAGCGGCGGAACAGGGCCTCCTGCTCGACCATCGGCAACAGCGCCACCCAGCCGGTGTGGTTGTAGACGCGGAACGGGCCGGAGTAGCGGACCTCGGGCCCGGAGTAGTTCTGCTGCGCCCCGGTCCCGGTGCCGGAGTGGATCTTGGCGGCGGGGAATCGGGCGTTCAGGTCGTGGTAGTTGTGCAGGGCCAGGCCGATCTGCTTGAGGTTGTTGGCGCAGGCGGCCCGGGCCGAGGCGTCACGGACCTTCTGCACCGCCGGGAGCAGCAGGCCGATCAGCACGGCGATGATGGCGATGACCACCAGCAGCTCGATCAGGGTGAAGCCGCGGCGACCGCACCGGAGCCGGCGCATGGGTTTTCCTCGCAGATGTGGGCGGGCCGTGAGACCGGCGGCGTCCATCTCACCATTCTGCGACCCGCGGTGACAAGCGAACATGGGCAAAATCGTCCGTCCGGCCCGATTTCCCGGCCGGTCCGACCCCCCCGACCGTGGCGGCCGGAACCCCGGGCGGTAGGATGGGGGCGTCCCCGACCGCTTTTTTTGCTTGACGTTACAATCGCCGGCCCGGCCGGCCCCGTCGGAACAGGTGGAACCATGAGCACCCCGGGCGCCAGCCAGACGGTCCGGCCGCTCGCGGGGGGGGACGGGGCGCCGTCCCCGCCCCCCGGCGACGTGCTGCTCTGCGCCTTCAACGCCCTGCGGGACGAGCTCGTCAGCACGCTCATGTTCGTGCTCGGCAACCGGGACGACGCCCAGGACGCCGCCCAGGAGGCGTTCCTGAAGTGCTGGCGGACCCGGGCCGGCCTGCCGGACGTCCAGAACCTGCGGGCCTGGATCTTCCGGGTCGGGCTCAACGCCGCCAAGGACTTGCAGCGGAGCGCCTGGCACCGCCGGAGCCGGCCGCTGCTCGGGGAGGAAACCATGCTCGCCGACCGCGCCGCCGTTCCCGGCCAGGCCATCGAGGACCAGGAGGACCTGGCCCGCCTCCGCCGGGCGATTACCACGCTGCGGACGGAGGAGCAGGAAGTGTTCCTGCTCCGCCAGAACGGCGGGCTGACGTACGAACAGATCGCGGAGATTCGCCAGAGCCCCGTCGGCACGGTGAAGACGCAGATGCGGGCCGCGCTGCAAAAGCTCCGCAAGGTGTTGAATTGACCGCCCAGACTCGCACACGCACACAGAGGTCGGGCGAGCCGGAAGCGAGAGCGACCGGAGGAGTTTGCCATGTTGACCTGTAACCAGTGCCGGGCCGCGTTGCTGGACCGCCAGTACGGTCTGCTCGACGCCGCCGAGGCCGCCGCCCTCGACGCCCACCTGGCGGCCTGCCCCGCTTGCCAGGCGGAACAGCTCGCCGTCGAGCGGTTCGGCCGGCTGCTCGCCGCCGCCGCCCGCACCGACTTCCCGGACGTACGCTTCGTCGCCCCGGTGGCCGAGTCTCCGGCACCGGCCGGTTACAGCACTGCGGACGGCCGGTCGCCGCGCCGCTCCTTTTGGTCGGTGGCCCGGTGGGTGGTGGCCGCCGGGCTGCTTATGGCCGTGGCCGTCCCGGCGGGGTCGCACCTGGCGACCGCCTCCCGGCAGCAGTCCGAACTGACCGCCGCCGGCGAGCGGTACAAGGGCCTGGAGGAGCAGCAGCGGGTGGCGATGGCGCGGTACGCCCGGGGTCTGACCGACGCGCAAGCGGACTGGCAGAAGGCCCGGGACAAGCTGGCGGAAGCGCAGACGACGCTCGCCAGCGAGGTCGCCGAGGCGGAGCGGGAGTTGCAGGCCAAGCAGCTCAACTTCGTCATCAGCGGGCCGGCCACGGTCCAGGCCGGTGCCCCCGCCGAGTACCGGCTGGAAACCCGCGACAACGCCGGTCGGCCGACGCCAGCCACCGTCGCCTATCGGGTCAAGGACCGGGACGACAAGGTCGTCTTCGAGCAGAAGGCGGCGAAGTCCGACGGCTCGCTGGCGGTCACGCTGCCGCCGACGTTGCCGCTGAAACCGAACGCCGAATTGTCCCTGGAAGTTGTCGCCGAGCGGGCCGACGGCCCGAAGGCCGAGCTCCGCGAGCAGCTCAAGCTCGCCGCCCCGGTCTACGTCACCCACCTCACGACCGACAAGCCGCTCTACCAGCCGGGCGAGGCGGTCCGGTTCCGCTCGCTGACGCTCGACCGGGCGACGCTCAAGCCGGCCGAGGAGCCGCTGTCGGTCCAGGTCGTCGTCCGCGACCCGCTCGGGGCCGAAACCGCTGTCGTCGCCGGGGGCAACCAACTGGCCACCGCGGACGGCAAGCCTGTCCTCGGACCAGACGGCAAGCCGGTCCGCGGCGTGGCGGCCGGCGAGTGGACGATCCCGCCGGCGGCCAAGGGCGGCGAGTACACGCTCGCCGTCAAGGAGGCCCACGCCCGGTTCCCGGAGGAGCGGCGGAAGTTCCTCGTCAACCAGTACCAGCCGGCGTTGCTCAACAAGGAACTGGAGTGGTCGCGGAAGTCATTCGGCCCCGGCGACGAGGTGGTGGCCAACTGCAAGGTGACGAACGCCTCCGGCCCGGTCGCCCACCAGCCGGTGACGGCCGAGGCGATCGTGGACGGCCAGCGGATCGCCGTCCCGCCGTGCGGGCCGACCGCCGCCGACGGTACGGTGGCCGTCCGGTTCACGCTGCCCAAGCCGATCGAGCGGGGCGAGGGGTCGCTGACGGTGGTGTTCACGGACGGCGGCAATCACGAGCCGCTGACCAAGCCGATCCCGATCGCTCTCAAGAAGCTGGCGATCGACTTCTACGCCGAAGGCGGCGAGCTCGTGGCGGGGGCGGCGAACCGTGTCTACTTCCAGGCCCGCACGACGCTCGGCAAGCCGGCCGACGTCAAGGGCCGGGTCGTCGATGAAACCGGCGGGGTCGTCGCCACGGCCGAGACGCTGACCGACGACGCCGAGCCGGGCATCAACCAGGGCATGGGCC
>DASXAN010000425.1:0-2825 GCA_036406755.1 Gemmataceae bacterium | reverse complement strand
CTGGCGATGTAGTCGGCAAGCCAGTTCGTCCAGAACTGAGCGTCGACAACCTTGATCTCCTCAGGCACCGCGGGGGTTTCCAGTACTGAGCTCGTACATGTGGACATGTCCCTGCGGACACCGAGCCGGTGCATAGTCCTTCTTGATTCCAGGCTCGAGAAATTTCACCGTGGGCGGACTGAAGTCGAACTCGACCGAGCAGTCCGGACATTGCAACCGCAGCGTTTCCACTACGCCAACCCCCTGCTCCGAAACCACTCGGGAACCCACTGCATGCCTTCCCGCTGGAGCAGCGTCCGCTGCTCGTTGACCCAGTACCCCAACTCGACGAAGTGCTTCATGGCATTCGACCCCGCAACCTCGTTCGCGTGCGATCCTGCGAGCGTGTGCAGCCGCTGTGCCCGATCCATGTCGGACGGGTGGCTGTTGGCCGTGGCCCGGGCAATGGCGTTCGTGGCGGGCGCGGTCATCTGGGATTTCAGCGCCGACAGGCAGAAGCAGAGCGCCGGCACGCTCAGGACCAGGGTTTGCTTCTTGAAGTCGTCGCCGGCCCAGCGGAAGAGTGCCTCCGCCGCCCATGCGTCCGCGGCACGTTCCTGCTCCATGCTCTCCATGGCGGACGCCCGGCTCGCCGGGCCCTCTTCCGACAGACGCACCGAGCCCGCGTGGGGCCCTTCGAGGTGACCCAGCACAATGTGGCCCACCTCATGAGCGACCGAGAAGGAGATCGCCGTATTCACCAGATCGCGACCGAATGACCAGAGGTCCGGGGCGGTTTGCAGGATGGTCTTGACCTGCACGTCGGCATCCTCTGTCCAGTCCTTCGACGACCCGACCCAGAACCACCCGACGGTCTTGGTCGCGAGGACCAGGAACCACCGTGGGTCGTTCACCCGCTGGCCGAGCGCGGCGTCCCAGTACAGAAAGCAGATCGCGTGCCAGAACCCTGGGTCGAGCCCGATCGCGTAGCTTCGGTCATGTTGATCGAACAACGTGAAGGCATTGGGACTGTCAATGAGGACGTGGAGGAGGGCAACGTCCGACAGGTCCTGTCCTGCCGACGAGCCCAGGTCCCTGACCAATTCGCGCTCGAAATCGAGCATCTGCTGTTCCAGGTGATCGGCCACCAGGGCCGCGGCGCCGGCCGACGGCAGCTTCAGGCGCTCGGCCTGCCTCGCCGCCTCGCTCTCGGACATGCTCCTGAGGGCTGCGCCGTCGTATGGATATCGCTCCCGGTATTGCAGGAGGTTCATCGCGGCGAGACTTGTCGTCATGGGACATCCCCCGTCGCGCCGACTCTGGAGCACCGGATGGAGGAGTCGCCGGCGATGCAGGTTGATCTGCTTCGGACGATAACTCGGATCAACCGTCCTCGTACACCCGCGACCAGGTCCTACCGCCCGCCAGCACGGAGGGTCGTGCGGATCGCGGTCACCACCACCACGCCGAAGGCGACCCGGTCCAGGTCTCGCCTCGCCAGCCGAACAGGAACGACGCCGCGAGGGCCACCGCGGCGCCCGGTGCGGCGGGCCACCTCGCGGATGAGCAGCGCGCCGCTGCCGTACAGCAGGGCCAGGATGGGCAGGGCCCTGATCTCCACGATCGAGACGTTGCCCAGCAGGTACTCCCCCACCAGCGGAGCAAGAACGAACAGGCCGACCGCGGGCCCGACCCGCCGTGACAGGCCGGCGAACCGTCATCCGGTCAGGAACCGTCGGCCAAGGTCCATGGTGAGCGGGGCTCCCCCGACCAAGGTTGGGAGCGGCCGTGACCTTGGCATCACCATGGGCGGACCTTGTAACCCCGTTGACCCGGTTCAAGAGCCCCGGTTGGATGCTGCCGTGAACGGAGCTTGGCGCCGCCTGCCCGCGCTGCTGCTGCTCGGCGTGGCGCTGGTCGCCGCCGGCTGCACCGAGGGGGGCCGGGACGCCGGGGGGCCCCAGAGCACCAGCGCCCGGTCCAGCTCGCCGCCGGCCACCCGCAGCGCCGCCTACGGCATCCCCTGCCTGCGGGATGATGAGCGGGCGGCGGCGTTCCGGTTCCGGGTCGGCCAGGGGCTCGACACCGTCGGGGTGGTCCTCGGCGAGGGCCGCCGCGGCCTGGTCTTCGGGCACGAGCGGGGAAGCAACCTGTGCGAATGGGTCCCGACGGCCCGGGCCTACGCCCGGCTGGGCTACCGGGCGCTGCTCTTCGACTTCCACGATCAGGACCGCCTCGACGACGACGTGGTCGCCGCCGTCGGCGAGCTGCGCCGGCGTGGCGTGGCCAGGGTCCTGCTGGTCGGCTCGTCGATGGGCGGGACGGCGGTGCTGGTGGCCGCCGGGCGGATCCGGCCGGTGGTCGCCGGGGTGGTGAGCCTGTCGGGGGCGGCCGTGTTCGGGGGCATGGACGCCAGGACCGTTGTGCCCCGCCTCCGGGTGCCGGCGTTGTTCATGGCGGCCAAGGGGGACGGGCCGTTCCCTGCCGCCGCCCGCGGGCTCTACGGGGCGACGGCCTCGCGCGACAAGCAGCTGCTCGTGCTGTCGTCGGCCGCCCACGGCACCAACCTGCTCAGCCTCGGACGCGAAGGCCCCAAGGCACGCGCTGTCCTGCGCCGCTTCATCACCGCCCACCTGGATCGGTAGGCCGGACCGCGGCACTGGTCCGATGGGGGTGGGCAGTTCTGCGGATGCGTAGGCGGCCCAGGAGTTCCTAGGCTGCCGGGGGCCGCGCCGGCGGCCTGAAGGGGGTCCGGTTGACGACACCTGGGCAGTCGAGGGTGCATGGGCACCGGATCGTCAGCCTGCGCGGGGTGCTGCGGCAGCTCGACGGCGACGTCCGGGCCG
>DASXAN010000424.1:0-2378 GCA_036406755.1 Gemmataceae bacterium | reverse complement strand
AAAGGCAAACCCGTCGTGAGGCGGGGGCGCAAAGCTATGGGCTCTTACCCGCCCCGAGGGGGGGGCGGATAAGGCTGCCAGGCTACCGAAGGGATGGACGGGACCCGTAAGTACGTCTGGTGGACCCGGGCGGCGCAAGCCGCCCGGGTTTTTTCTTGCGCACGTCCCTCAAGCCCACCCGCGGCGGCGCGTGGGTCTCTCAGGTCCTCCTCTCCTAGACATCTGTTCGCCGGCCCGTTAGCATAAGGTTTCTCCGGAATCTCGCACCACGCCCCCGCGGCGGAGTCCCCGCGGAAGGAACCTCATGATCGCGGACGCCGAGTCGCTCCGGTCGGAGTCGTTCGAGCAGGTCGGCAGCCTCATCGAGCGGGACGTCGAGCCGATCCTCGACCGCTGGCAGCAGTGCGCCGCGGCCGAGCAGCCGCGCGCCCGCCGGCTGCACCACGCGGCCCTCCGCGATCACCTGCCCGAGTTGCTCCGCGGCCTCGGGGCCGCCCTGGCCGCCGACGCCGCCGGCCCGACCAACGGCCACGCCCACGCCGCCGAAACCCACGGCCGGCAGCGGTGGGAGGAGGGCTGGTCGCTGGAGGAGGTGGTCCGCGACTACCAGATCCTCCGCCGCGTCCTCCTGGAACACCTCGATGGCCAGCTCGGCCGGCCGGTCACCCTGCGGGAGAACCTGGCCGTCGGGCTGGCCCTGGACGAGGCGATCGCCGACAGCGTCGGCCGGTTCGTCCGCCACCGCGAGGACGCCGTCCGCCGGGTGGAGCAGGCCGAGGCCGACCGCCTGCGCGAGCACGCCGCCGAGCTGGCCGCCGCCGAGCGGCACAAGGACGAGTTCCTCGCCGTGCTCGGCCACGAGCTCCGCAACCCGCTCGGCCCGGTGAGCAACGCCGTCCACATGCTCCGCCAACGGCCGGACGCCCCGACCGTCGCCTGGGCCGGCGACCTGATGGCCCGCCAACTCCGCCACCTGACCCGGCTGGTGGACGACCTGCTCGACACGTCCCGCCTGGCACGGGGCAAGCTCAGCCTTCAGCGGGAGCGCGTGGACCTGGCCGGGCTGGTCCGGACGGCCGTCGGGGACCGCCGCCGGCTATTCGACGATGGCGGCCGGCAACTCAACCTCGACGTGCCGGCCGAGCCGGTCTGGGTCCGCGGCGACGCCGACCGGCTGGCCCAGGTGCTCGACAACCTGCTCGGCAACGCCCACTAGTTCACCGCCGCCGGCGGCCGGGTGTCGGTCCGGCTGGCGGTGGACCCGGCCGCCAAGCTGGCGACCGTGACGGTTGCGGACACCGGCGTCGGCATCCCGGCCGAGCAGCTGCCGCACGTCTTCCAGCGGTACCGCCAGGCGCACGCCGACCCGGACCGGCTCAACGGCGGCCTCGGGTTGGGATTGGCGCTGGTCAAGGGGCTGGTCGAGCTGCACGGCGGCACGGTGGCGGCGGCCAGCGGCGGGCCGGGGGCGGGGGCGACGTTCGCCGTCGAGCTGCCCCTGGACCTGGCCGAGCCGCCGGCCGCGCTCGCCGCCGGGCCGAAGCCGAAGGTGCTGGTGATCGAGGACAACCGGGACGGGGCCGACAGCCTGGCCGTGCTGCTGCGGCTGTTCGGATTCGACGCCCGGGTGGCGTACTCCGGGCCGGCCGGCATCGCCGCGGCCCAGGTCGACCCGCCGGCCGTGGTGCTCCTGGACCTGGGGATGCCGGGCATGGACGGGTACGCGGTGGCGGCCGCCCTGCGGGCCGACCCGGCGACGGCCGGGGCCTGCCTGGTGGCGGTGTCCGGCCACGGCGGCGAGAAGGCACGGCAGCGCAGCGCCGAGGCCGGGTTCGCCCGCCACGTGCTCAAGCCGGTCGAGCCGGAGGAGATCCGGGCGCTGCTGACGGAGCTGACCAAGAGTCGGTGAAGTAACCTAACCCCCCGGCCCCCTTCCCTAAGAGGGAAGGGGAGAACTGTCAAGAAGACACGACTGCCCCCGCCCGCCCCTTCTTCTTGGGTCCTCTCCCCCTTCCCTCTTAGGGAAGGGGGCCGGGGGGCTAGGTCCTTCCCCGCACACTTCCCCCGACTGCTACAATTCCCACAGCGGGCGACCGCGACCGGAACCGTACAGTTTGCCCGTCCCGGAGCGCACAACCGCTGCGACCGCCACGCCGGCGCGGCGGCCGCCGCACGGCCCCCGGCCGGGACGGCTTGTATTCAAGTGGGGCCGGTTTACAATCGATGTAATGGGCTGTTCAGCTACAGCTTGCGCGGCCCGCGCTTCCAATCACCGATCCGGCCGGCCCCCGGGCGGGAGTAATCACCATGGCGCAATACTACACGCTTGAAGAAGCGGCCCAGAAGCTGGGGCTGACCCCCGAAGCCTTCCGCCGCAA
>DASXAN010000423.1:0-2838 GCA_036406755.1 Gemmataceae bacterium | reverse complement strand
GCCAGCGAGGAATCTTCCCTCGCTGGCGCTCGGGCTCGGACGGCCCTGATCGATTGGCAGCTTGTGACCGCGATCACACCGGGCCCCTGGGGCGGTTGCTATACTGCCCGAATGGCCGCGCTGCGGCAGCGATCCGTGGTGCCCGAGGAGATGGACCGGCCCGACCTGCCGGCCGACCGGCACGACCACGCGCTGCGCGGCCTGGCCCGGCTCAACTGGTGGAGCGGCAGCGCCCGCATCCTTTGGCGGCCGATCCGCCGACTGGCGGCCGAAGTCTCGGGCCGGCCGCTGCGGCTGCTCGACGTGGCCTGCGGTGCCGGCGACCTGCTCTCCGCTCTGGCCGGCCGCGCCCGCGGCGCCGGCGTCGCCGTCCAGCTGCACGGCTGCGACATTAGCCCGACCGCGCTGGACCATGCCCGCCGCCGCACCGCGGGGCTGGGCGTCGCGCTGGACCGGCGCGACGCCCTCGCCGAACCGCTGCCCGCCGGGTTCGACGTCGTCACCTGCTCGCTCTTTCTGCACCACCTGGCCGACGAGCAAGCCATACGGCTGCTGGGGCAGATGGCCGCGGCGACGACGCGGCTGGTTCTCGTCAATGACCTGCGCCGCAGTTCCGCCGGCTGGCTGCTGGCGGTGGCGGCATGTCGGTTGCTCACCCGCTCGCCGGTCGTCCACGTGGACGGCCCGCGGTCCGTCGCCGCCGCCTTCACGCCGGCGGAGGCACTCCGGCTGGCCGAACGAGCCGGCCTGCGCGGAGCCGCGGTCGAACGCCGCTGGCCGTTCCGCTTCCTGCTAACCTGGGGCCGGGCACGCTCATGAGTTTCGCAATCTTCGGGATGGGCACGGCCCTGCCGCCGACCCGGCTCTCCAAGGCGGACGCCGAGCGGGTCGCCCGGGCGATGTGCTGCTCCACCCCGGAGCACGCCGAGCTCGTCGCCGCCCTCTACCGCCAAGCCGGCATCGACAGCCGGCACATCCTGTTCGACGAACCCGTGGTCCGCGACGTGCTCGACGGCACCCGTCACACCGGCTCGCCGTACCTGCCGGCCGGGGCGGACAACCCCGGCCCGCCGACCAGCGTCCGCATGAAGACGTATGAGGACCACGCCCTGCCGCTGGCCCGGCAGGCGGCCGCGGCGGCGCTGGCGGACGCCGGCCTGGACCCGGCGACGGTCACCCACCTCGTCACCGTCTCTTGCACCGGGTTCGCCGCCCCCGGCGTGGACGTCGGGCTCATCAAGCGGCTCGGCCTGCGGCCGACGACCGAGCGGACGCACGTCGGCTTCATGGGCTGTCACGGGGCGCTCAACGGGCTGCGGGTCGCCCGCGGCTACGCCGACGCCGACCCGGCCGCGCGCGTGCTGGTATGCGCCGTGGAGTTGTGCAGCCTGCACTACCACTACGGCTGGAACCCGAAGCGGATGGTGGCCAATGCCCTGTTCGCCGACGGGGCGGCGGCCGTCGTCGGCGGCCAGTCCGACGGCGGCGAGCACTGGCGGGTGGCGGCGACCGGGTCGTGCCTGTTCCCGGACAGCGAGTACGCCATGACCTGGTCGGTCGGCGACCACGGGTTCGACATGACGCTCTCGACCCGCGTGCCGAACCTGATCGCCGCCAACCTCCGGCCGTGGGCGGAGCGGTGGCTGCGACAGCAGGGGCTGGCGGTCGCAGACATCAAATCATGGGCGGTCCACCCCGGCGGGCCGCGGGTGCTGACCGACGTGGAGGCGGCGCTGGGGCTGGCCCCGGACATGACGGCGGTTTCGCGGGAGGTGCTGGGCGAGTGCGGCAACATGTCGTCGCCGACGGTGCTGTTCCTGCTGGACCGCCTCCGCCGGCGGGGCGCGCCGCTGCCATGCGCGGCGCTGGGGTTCGGGCCGGGGCTGGTGGTGGAGGCGGCGCTGATCCGGTAACCCCGTTTCACCGTGCGGCGTGGCTAAGCGTGGTTCGTCTCGCTTAGCTGCGCCGCGCGGCGAAACGAAAACAGTCACTGCGTCAGCGGGTAGTCGTCCAGCGCGATTCCGAGCGTCGGAATCTCCTGCAACCGCCGCCAGCCGCGCGTCACCCGCGCCTCTTCCGCCGCCACGTACTCGGCGTCGAACTGCCGCTTGTCGAACGGCCCGTCACACGCGATCGGCTCGAACGCCGGGTCGGCGATGTACTGAGCAAGTGCCGGGTTGCAGCGGACGTGCCGCTCCGGCAGCTGGTGCAGTCGGTAGATCGGCACCTCGCCGAGGACGTACCGCAAGTACAGGTCGGACTCGGTGATGGCCTCCACGTCCCGGCCACAGACGTCGCACAAGTATCCCTGTTCGCACCGGGCCATGCCCGTCTCCTGACCGTAACCCCCAGTCTGGTCTTGTTCTATGAATCGAGCTCGACCGATACGCCGGTGGGGCCTGAAATTCCCGACGGCGGGCGGCGAATCGTCGGTTGGAGCACGTTCGCGCTGCACCGAATGGGCGGCGGGCCTAGAATAGAGGGGACTCGTGCTCGCGCACCCCCTTGCGTCTCGCCGCGGGGAGTGCCCCGGTTCCCGCCGTCGCCGCTGCCGGAGAGGTTTTGTGGCCGTCCCGCTCGTCGCCATCGTCGGCCGCCCCAACGTCGGCAAGTCGGCCCTGTTCAACTGCCTGGCCGGCCGGCGGATCAGCATCGTCGATCCGACGGCCGGGGTTACTCGCGACCGCGTCTCGACGTTGCTAGAGGCCGACGGCCGGTACTTCGAGCTCATGGACACCGGCGGCATCGGCATCGAGGACGCGGACAACCTCACCGCCGAGGTCGAGCGGCAGATCACCGTCGGCATCGAGGAGGCGGCCGTCATCCTCTTCGTCGTGG
>DASXAN010000422.1:0-1916 GCA_036406755.1 Gemmataceae bacterium | reverse complement strand
ACGGCGCTGTCTTGCACGCCGGGGGTGAGGATGCCGTACAGGCCGATCGGTTTGGTCGTATCCAGGCCGGTGCCCGCTAGCCCCTTCGGCCCCAGGAACTGGGGCAACATTCCCTCGATCTGCCGGGCTTGCTCCTCGTGCCCGGCCAGGCCGGCGAGGTATTTGGCGTCCGCCATCAGGCCGTCGAGCGATTTGACCCGCACCAGCAGCGTCGGGGTGGCGGCGTCGTCCGCGGCGCGGGCAGGCAGCGCGGCCGCGAGGACGGCTAGCAGCGGGGTGACGATCCAGTTCCGCAAGCGCATGAGTCGTTCTCCTGAGGTCCACGAATGGCCGTGACCCGGGTACTACCCCGCCCCCCGCCGCCGGGTGTCACGGGCGGCACGGGATCAGCACACTCTAGGGATTGCCCAGGCCGCCGTCGCCACCCGCGGCCCGGCGGGACGGACCGCACAACCGCTACGCACGGCACGGCGGGTTTTCGGATCGCCGGGTGCGGCGGCCATCCCCCTTATTTCGCTCCGGGAGGGTGCCGATTGAACCGTCAACCCTCCGGGTTGTGCTCCGTGACCCGCCCGATGCCGAGGACCGCCAGATGTTTCGCCACCGGCTCGCGCCCGAGGCGGACTACTACCGCCTGCCCGCCCCGCCCGCCCCCACGATCCGGCCCGCGAGTTTCGTGCTCTGTCCCCTGGACGTAACGGGCGTGACGGCCGACCCGTGGGCGTTGCAGATCTACGTGCTCGCCTTCGAGCAGGCGGCCACGGTCGTCCGCCCGGCCTTGCCGGACCGTGGGTTATTCGCCTTCTGGAATTGAGTCGCCTCCCCCCGCCCCGCTGGAGCCGGCCGACCCCGCCCTGAGTCGGTCCGGCTCCCGTGCGTTTCGGCCTCGTCCCCCGCGCTTGCCCCCGTCGTCGGTTCCGCCTAGCCTGAACTGTCAGCCCGCTGGTCGCCGAGCGGGCCGGCACCGAACCGACGAGGTCCGTCATGGCGGTCATCTTTCGTCTCATTTCGTTGCCGGTTGCCGTCCTCGTCCTGGCCACCGCGGCCCCGGCGGCCGGCCCGTCCACTGGCGACCCGGCCCTGAAGGCCGCCGCCGCGTTCTACGAGGGCATCCGCACCGAGACGCTGACCAATGGCCTGCGGGTTTACCTCAAGCCGATTCCCGGCTCGCCGGTCGTCACGACAATGGTCGCGTACAAGGTCGGGTCGGCCGACGAGAACCTCGATGCCACCGGCCTGTCGCACTACCTGGAACACTTGATGTTCAAGGGCACCGAGAAGCTCATGCCCGGCGACATCGACCGCCTGACCATGCGGAGCGGCGGGCGGAACAACGCGGACACGTCCGAGGATTGCACCGTCTACCACTTCGACTTCGCCTCCGACCAGTGGGACACGGCCCTGCGGATCGAGGCCGACCGGATGCGGAACCTGCGGATCGACGCCCGTCACGAGTTCGAGCAGGAAAAGGGGGCGGTCATCTCCGAGCTGGAGATGGATGAGGATCGGCCGTTCGACCTCGAGATGAAGGCCATCGTGCCGCTGTTGTTCGGCAAGACGGCCCCGTACGGACACCCGGTCATTGGCGAGCGGGAGCACGTCCGGGCGGCCACGGCCGAGGTCATTAAGTCGCACTACGACCGCTGGTACTACCCGAATAACGCCGCCCTGGTCGTCGTCGGCGGGTTCGATCCCGACAAGGCGCTCTCCCGCATTCGGGAGCTGTTCGGTCCGATCCCGGCCGGCAAGCTGCCCGAGCGGAAGGTCGCACCGCCGGTCACGCGCGACAAGCCAGTGCGGGTGGAGATCCCGTCGAAGTTCGAGGTGCCGCGGATGATCATGGGGTTCAACGGTGTTCGTACCGGCGACCCGGACTATTACCCGCTCGAAGTCATCCAGACGATCCTGACGGGCGG
>DASXAN010000421.1:0-11579 GCA_036406755.1 Gemmataceae bacterium | reverse complement strand
TGGTAGATCATTCGGGGGCCAAGTCGGACTCGTCGATGACGATCGGGGGCGGCAGGATCGGCTCGCCCCGCTCGGCCGTCACCGTGATCGCTTTCGGGGAGGGCGGAACGTTCAGATGCAGGTCGAGCATGACCATGTCCGCGAACTGGGACGGCCCCTCGTCCGGCGACTCCCCCGCCCGGGGCGGCGGCACGGGTGCCGGGGCGGTAGCCGGTCGGTGGACCTGGACCTCGATGCCGTTCACAGTCGTCCGGTACGTCTGGCCCGGTTCGAGGTGTAGTTCGGCGACGGCTTCGGCCAGCAAGCTGCGCACGACAGTCTCCTCATGGAAATCGGACTGCGTGTAGTATACCGGCAGCCGGCGGCCACGTGCTACATCCCCCCGCCGCCGCGGCGGCCGCCGCCCCGCCGGCCGCCGCCCTTGCCGCCGCCAGGGCCGCCGCCGGACCGCGGGATCCCGGCCGGCGTCGCCTCGCCGGCCCGGACGGCGGCGTCGTAATCGGCCTTCGTCCCGACCAGGAACACCTGCACGTCCCCCTCGGTCTTCAGCCACCAGTACCCGACCTCCGACTCCCTGGCGTTTTGCGTCAGCGGGGCGGCGTCGGCGTACCGCAGGCGGAAGTCCGGGGCGAACGTCCGGCGGAGGACCGGCGGGCCGACCACCGCCACCTCACCCGACGGCGGCACTTCGTAGGCAAACTGGCGCTGGCCCGGCATCGCCGGGGCGTCGTCCACCGGCCGGACGGTGGCCCGGACCCGACCGCGGAACCCGGCCGGCAGGACCAGCTCGACCGTCGGCCGCGGCTCGGCGAACAGCTCGACGACGACGGCCGGCGGCCGGCGGTCGGTCGCCTCGAACCAGTGCGCCGGCTCGACCGCTTGCACAGCCGTAGCGGGCACGGTCTTCTCTTCGGACAGGTAGCCCAGGGCGGCGACTTCGAGGGTGATGCCGGCGGCGTCCGCGACGCGGAGGCGGGCGACGCCGTCGCCGCCGGCCGTCGCGGCCGACACCCGCCCCGACCAGGGCGACGGGGCGACGGGGTCGCCGATCTGGACTGCCGCCCCGCGGATGGGCTGCTTCGTCTCGGCGTCCACGACCTGGACGGGCAGCGGCCGGTCCCCGGACAGGGACAGGCAGCCGGGGGCGACCGCGAGCAACACGACCGGGCCGAGACGCCACATGGCCCCTCCCTCCACCACCGGCGGCGGACTAGCGCGATAACCCCCCGGGTGGGCTATAGCCGATGGGGCCCGGCGGTACAACGGGAGAATTGGGGAAGGAGAGGCCGGTTCGTTAACGGGACCGTCATGCGCCGCGGCCGGCGGCGGCGCCGGGCAGGCGGTTGCGGTGGAGCAGGGGACCGCCCCTTCCGGTCCATCGGCCCTCAGTCCGGTATGGTCACGGGTTCGCCGCCCGAGCGGGTGGCGAGGGCGGGCAGGATCGGGTCGGCGGGGTAGGTCAGGAAGCGGACGGACCCGTCACAGAATAAGAAATGCGCGCCCCCACGATGGAAGCTCCAGAACTGAAACACGTCACAGGGGTTGTTAACCTCGACGGGCTCGAAGGCATACGGCCCGCCAGGGCATCGCCAATACCGAGGGTGGGCGCGGAGTTCTCGCACGCCGAGTGTCATTTCGGCGGAGCCGGTCTTCAACTGCCCCCAGCCAGCGTACCACCAACCCAGGTCATGGTCCACGCTGGGCGGCCTTTCACCGGCCATGAGGGTACCCGACGCGCCGTCGGACACGTCCGCGAACCGGACGCTCGAATCGACGTAAAGGACGCCGTCGGATCGGCTGAGGCTCGACCCCTCAACGCCGAGATAGTCGGTGAAGGCGACCCGGAACGATGGATAGTCCCAGGCGGACTGACTTCGGTCGTCGGCCGGACAGACAAACAACGGCATGACCCGCCCGAGGATCGGCAAGTGTGGCGGTCGCTCGAAGAACTTCTCTCGCTCGAACGCCTGCACCGCCTCACGCCAAAGCACCTCATGTTCAACGTACGGGAGTAACCGCGTCAGCCAGCTCATGTGTGGCTGCGGGTCGGCCCCGTTGCGGTAGCTACAGCCCGGTGGCAAACTCCGGTGTGTGTCGTGGTATGCGTGCGCCGCCAAGCCGACCTGCTTGAGTTTGTTGAGGCACTCGGCCCGCTGGCTGGCAGCTCGGACCCTTTGAACCGCCGGCATGACCAGCCCCGTCAGGACGCCCATGATGGCGATGACGACGAGCACCTCGAGCAGCGTGTACGCCGCCCGAGCGGACGCAACGGGGTGGCTCGCCCGACACTGGCGGTCAGCCGTGCGCGGAGGCCGGTGCAGCATCGATCGGCCCTACCTCTTCATCGTGAGGCGGTACATCAGGCGCAGTCCAACGGCCACCCCAAGTGACAGACAACCGATGAGAAGGACCCAAACGGCGATGGAACGCTGCCCGCGCGGGGCCGGGTCTGCGGCGGCAAGTCCGAATGCCGCCGGCGAAAACTCCTCGGCCGGGGACGGTCCGAATGACAGGTCGGACAACTCGATGGATTCTTCGGTGGACACCCTGCCGTTGGCGTACATGACGTTCTTAGCGCGCTTCAGTAGCGGAAAGCGGTCACCGCCCTGGTACTCCAACGTTCCCATGTCCTTCATAGGGATTTTCTTTTGATGGCGCCAATTCAGCTCGTAGGCATGCAATGCCCACGATTGCTGCGGGCACGCGACGAACCATCCAGAAAGCGGGGCGGAATTGCGCCATAGGTAGAGCGGATCCTGCTTGTCGTCAGGCGCGGAGGCTTCGAACACGACGCGCACGGCGGGCAACCCCGCGGCGGTAGTACTGCTGACTTCCTTCGCCACGAATGACGGGTGCCTAATGAGAGTGGCAAGGCGGAGTTCCGTCGGCAGAATAAACGGACGGCAAAACATCTGATTGTGAGTATCCATAACGTCGCGAAGTCCGTCGTACTCTGGCTTGTCTTCCCCGCGCCCCATCCAGATGGTAGCGTAGGGTTTGTCCGCCGTCTTCCGCTGAAGGCGGAAGCAGTAGTTTGGCGAAGCGACGAAGATGGATGAGGCCCCGCTCGTCGTTCCGGATGCGGGGAACGAATCCTTCGTTACCGTTTCGGTAATGCGGCGACTCGCCCCGTCAAACGCAAACTCGATGTGACGGACCCTCTCCTTGGAATTGTTGATGGCGTTTTTTAATGCCGTCACCCCCTGTCCCCGCACCCTACCGTAAGCCGCCTCCAGCTGATAGAGTGCGGGCGGGGCTAATGACTTCAATTCGTCGCCATTGTGCGGCGGCTCAGCTGTACCGCCTTGGGTCGCCAAGGCCAAGGCCCAGGCGACCGTTCCGGCCAGTAGTGCGACCACCACGCGACGCGGGCGAATGCACATCTACTTTCTCCACATTGTATTATCTCACGGAACGGGCCCGAAGTGTCGAGCCTACGGCCGCAGCCAACTTAGGACGAGGCATCAGGGTCGTGACAAGAGTGAATAGGCGATGTATTGTTTGCACGAGGCCGCAGATACGGTCGGTCCAGTGTGTCCCCACACCGACCGACGGAGAAGGCGGAGGATCGCACACCCTGACTATTGGCAGGCCCAATTACCCCCTGGAATGCGGGTGCATGAACACAGGGTGTTGCAAGTCAAAGTCCCCCCGCCAGTGCAGCCGGTATTCTCATAGCAGGACGCCCCAGTTGCGCCTAGCGGCCCCCATGTCGGGCAATCCTCACACATGAGGTTTTGGGTTGCGTTGTCCAGCCACCAAGCCTTCGCACACGTTGTACACGGCCGGCCCGGAGCCCCGCCGAGTCCTCCATCGTCGGGAGGGTCCCCGTAGGCGAAACTGACGAGCGAGAGAACGACACAGGCAATGGACACGCCGTACAGAATCTTCGACAGCAGTTCACTGGTCGTCTTCATGTCCGGCCTCTCGAAAGCACCACGGGGTATGGGCAACCACGGGACACTGCCTGCCTGCCATGACTGGATCGGGCCGGACCGTCATTTTCCGACAAGCGGTGGTTCGCCCGATCCCCCGCCGACCTTGCCCACCACGTACACGCGGGCTGAGGCCCGGCCTTGGTCCACGTAGAACTCGTACGTGTATTCAAGGTCGCCCGACCCGAAGCCAGGCCTCACTAAGAGCTTAAGCGACCGACTCTCGCCCGGGCCGATGTCCATCGGCAACGACTCGGATAGAGCGAACTCGCAGGTTGTGTTGGCTCCCATCAGCCGAATCGGCTCTGACGTTAGGTTTGTCAGGGAAACCGGTCGTACAACCTCAGATCGTGCGTTGACTTCGCCCAAGCCGATTACTGACGGTTCCACAACGAGTACCTCCCCTCGGAGG
Source organism: Gemmataceae bacterium (assembly GCA_036406755.1). Classification (GTDB taxonomy): domain Bacteria; phylum Planctomycetota; class Planctomycetia; order Gemmatales; family Gemmataceae; genus DASXAN01. The sequence continues at coordinate 7,232 of DASXAN010000421.1, read as the reverse complement.
TACGCCCGTGTGTGGTCAATACTGCCGAAGCGCCACACCGCACCAGCCGACACGGTGGCTAGGACAACGGCGGTCGAAGACAAGACGATCGCCAAGTCAACTAGGCGTGACCGGAGACGCGCCTGCATGACTGACTCTGGGCAAAGGATGGGTGTTCGTGTCACGGCCTGAAAAGGCACCTTCCGCGTGCGGCGGCCAAACCCTTCGGCCAAATCATGGGTTAGCCCCCAGTCGGTACCACTCTCGAGGCACTTATGGGTCCGCCACCTGCGGAGTGGAGGATACTATCGACAAGACCGGATAGCCGATATTGATTTGTGATGACAACCATTTTTCCGGTGGTAATACGGACCAAATAGGGACGAAACGGCTAGGACGGTAGGTGCCGGCCGCTGGTAGGGACAACGCCACCGGCCGGCGACGTCCGCCCATTCACTTCGCCGTCACGTCGTAGCACAGCAGCACGTCGTCGTCCCGCAGGTACAGCTTGCCGTGCGCGATCACCGGGTGCGGCCAGGCGAACTTCTTGCTCCGGTCCGGCTGCTCGAACCGGCCCCGCTCGTGGTACCCCGCCGGCGTCGCCTCCACCAGCGCCACCGTCCCCTTCTCGCCGCGGACGTACAGCCGGCCGTCCGCCGCCGCGATCGACCCCTTCCCCACCGACCGGTTCGACCACTTCTGCTCGCCCGTCTTCAGGTCCACGCACGCCAGCTCCTGCCCCGTCGTGCCGTAGACGTAGTCGCCGACCAGCACCACCCCGCCGTGGTGGTTGTTCAGGGACTTCTTCTGGAAGTACTCCAACTTGTAGCCCGGGGCGTCCGGCGTCAGCGTCAACAGGGCGCAGCCGCTGGCACTCGGCCCGGCGTGCGACTCGAACACCTGCCCGTCCCGGACGATCGGCGTCGAGCAGTTGGTCGTCCCCACGTCCCGGCCGAACAGCCAGAGGACCTTGCCGTCCTTGGCCGCCACGCCGGCGACGCCGTTGCGGAGGAACGTCACGTACTCCTTGACCCCGCCGGCCTCGGCGATCACCGGCGAGGCGTACCCGGCCTCGCCGCCCTCCGGCACCGTCGCCGTCCAGATCACGTCGCCGGTGGTCTTGTTCAGGGCGGCCAGGGAGGTCTTCGGGCCGCCGGGGGTGCAGATGAGCCGGTCGCCGTCGATCAGCGGCGACTCGGCGTAGTCCCAGATGCCGGGCTTGCCGCCGAGGTCGGTGGTCAGGTGCTTCCGCCACCGCTCCTTGCCGGCCGTGTCGAGGCAGACCAGGTCGCCGGCCGAGCCGAGGACGTAGAGCCGGTCGCCGTCCACGGTCGGCGTGGACCGCGGGCCGGGGTACGCCGCGCCGAACGGGCCGCCGCGGGTGGTCGGGCCGACCTTCGCCTCCCAGACCTGCTTGCCCTGAGCGTCCAGGGCCAGGGCGTACTCGTCCTTGCCGCGGGTGCCGAGGGTGTAGATGCGGTCGCCGACGACGGCCGGGGACGAGTACCCGCCGCCCAGGCCGGTCGCCTTCCAGAGCAGCTTCGGCCCGCCGGCCGGCCACTCCTGCAACAGCCCGGTTTCCGGCGAGACGCCCGTCCGGTCGGCCCCGCGCCAGCCGGGCCAGTCGGCGGCGACCGCGGCCGAGGCTCCCAGGCCGGCGAGAACCAGACACCATCCTTGCCAACGGTTCACGGCCATCGGTTTGCTCCTTCAGGGGCGACGGGTGTAATTCTATGGGCTGTCCGGCACCGGGAAGAACCGCATCCACCCCGACAACTGGCGGAACGGCAGCGGCTCCGCGGCGGCGAACGTGAACCCGTACAGGACCGGCGGCTTGAACCAGCCGGGGTCGTTCAGGTGCAGGTGGCGGTCGGCGGCGAACGCCTCGGGGGTGCGGTACGCCACGCACCCGGTCAGGTCGGCGGCCCCGACGATGCCGCCGGTCAGGCGGGCGGCGTCGAGCAACCCCGGCGGGACCAGCTCCCAGGCGAACGGCCGCGGGTCGGCCACCCGGGCGGCGTGGATGAGGATGCGGCCGCGGCGGTCGGTCGGCCAGTTCCGCACCTCGATCGACTTGTGGCCGTGGACGAGCAGGGTGGCCCACGGCTGCTTCAGCGACAGGGCGTACGGCGGGGTCATGCGGCCGATGGTCGCGGACTCGGGGCGGGGAATCAAGCGGAAAGTGGGGCCGGCCTGTCGCGGCCGACAGGGCCGTGGTACACTGGCCGCGCCATGCCCAGGAACGCCGACAGCCAAGCCCTCGCACCGGTCGAGCAGATCGAGCGGTCGATCCACGTCATCCGCGGCCAGCGGGTGATGTTGGATGCCGATCTCGCGAAGCTGTACGGCATTCAGGTGAAAGTCCTCAACCAGGCGGTCAGCCGGAACCGATCTCGGTTCCCAGCCGATTTCGCGTTTCTCCTTACCCGACAAGAGTTTACAAACTTGAAGTCACAAATTGTGACTTCAAGTTCGGACCACGGCGGCCGCCGGAAACGGCCCTGGGCCTTCACGGAGCACGGCGTCGCCATGCTCTCGAGTGTTCTGCGATCACCGCTGGCAGTGCGGGTCAACATCGAGATCATGCGGGCCTTCGTTCGCCTCCGCCGGCTGCTGGCCACGCCCGGCGAATTGGTCGAACAATTGCGGCAACTGGCCGATACGGTACAGCTCCACGACCAGCAAATCCGCGACATTGCCCGCGTCCTCCAGCAGCTGATCGCGCCGCCGGACCCGCCGAGTCCGCCGCGTCGGTTCGGCTTCCAGCCACCGGAGCGGCCGGGCGAAACTTGATATCACAATTTGTGATATCAAACAAATGCTTGTTGCATAACGCTTTACGGACTTAATGTCACGATTCGTGGCCTCAAACGGGCCAGCCACCGGCCGCCGATTTCGCGACAATATATTTAGACGATTGACGAATAGTCTCACCAGAGGCAGGCGCGATGCACATGAACGACGCCTTCAAAGCCCTGGCGGACCCGACGCGGCGGGACATCCTCCGCCTGCTCCGCCGGGGCGAGTTGAGCGCCGGCGAACTGGCCGACCACTTCGGCATCTCCAAGCCGTCGATGTCGCACCACTTCGCCGTCCTCAAGGCGGCCGACCTGATCGCCGCCCGCCGCGCCGGCCAGCAGATCTACTACGCCCTCAACACCACCGTGGTCGAGGACCTGCTGGCCGCCGTCTGGGACCTGTTCCCGACCCGGTCCCGTACGCCCCCCAAGAACGGGAGGCAGGAGAAATCGTCATGACACGCTGGGGGTATCTGTCGCTCGCCCTGGTGCTGGCCTCGTTCGGCCTGGCCGGGTACGCCCACCTGAACGCCGACGCGATCCCGGGGGGCAAAATCCCGATCCATTGGAACATCCACGGCGAGCCGGACGGGTGGGCCAGCCCGGACCAGCCGTTCCTGGCGTTCTACCTGCTGCCGACGATGCTCGGCGGGGTGGTCGCCCTGGGGCTGTTCGCCCTGCCGTGGCTGTCGCCGCGGAACTTCGCCGTCGAGGGCTTCCGGCAGACGTACGACTACGTCTTCTTCCTGGTGGCGGCCCTGTTCCTGTACCTGGGGGGGATCATCACCTGGAGCCAGTTCCACGGCCCACTGCACCTGGAGCGGACGTTGTTGGCCGGCATCTTCCTGTTCTTCGCCCTGCTCGGGAACGTGCTGGGGAAGGTGAAGCGGAACTTCTGGATGGGCGTGCGGACGCCGTGGACGCTGGCCGACCCGGTCGTCTGGGACCGGACGCACCGGGTGGCGGCGTGGCTGTTCGTCGCCACCGGCGTGGCCGGGGCGGTGCTGGCACTCCTCGGCGTGCACCCGGCGGTCTGCTTCGTGCTGCTGATGGTCGGGGCGCTGTCGCCGATCGTGTATTCGCTGGTGCTGTACAAGCGGCTGGAGCGGGAAGGGAAACTCGAGTCGCAGCAACAGGCGGTGACGACGGTGGAGTGAGACAATACCGTGCAAAGCCCACCCGCGGCGGCGGGTGGGTTCTTTATTCCCCACCCGCCGCCGCGGGTGGGCTTGTGGACCTACTTTCTTCTATTGAGACATCATGACGCACACCCTCACTCTGCTCATCGCCCTCGCCGCCGCCGACCCGGCGCCCACCACCGCCGCCCGCGGCGAGGCCGTCGTCACCGCGCTGAGCCAAAAGACGTTCGACGCCGCCGCGGCCGACTTCACCCCTGAAATGCAGAAGGCCCTGCCGCCGGACAAGCTCAAGACCGTCTGGCCGTCGGTCCTCGGCCAGTTCGGCCCGTCCCAGAAGGAGCTCGGCACCCGCACCCAAACCCGCGACAAGGACGAGATCGTCTTCGTCAGCTGCCAGTTCGAGAAGGGGCCGCTCGACGTCCGGCTCGTCTACTCGGCCGACAAGAAGCTCGGCGGCATGCAGTTCGTGCCGCCGAAGCCGGCCGTCGAGTACAAGTCCCCGGCCTACGTCCACGCCGACCGGTTCAAGGCCCGCGACGTGACCGTCGGGGCCGGCACGCCGTGGGAGCTGCCCGGCACGCTGTCCATGCCGGTCGGCGACGGGCCGTTCCCGGCGGTGGTGCTGGTACACGGGTCCGGGCCGCACGACCGGGACGAGACGATCGGCCCGAACAAGCCGCTCCGCGACCTGGCCGACGGCCTGGCGAGCCGCGGCATCGCCGTGTTGCGGTACGAGAAGCGGACCCGCCAGCACGGCGGCAAGCTGATGGGCACCCCGATCACGATCAAGGAGGAAGTGCTCGACGACGCCCTGGCGGCCGTCACCCTGCTGCGGCAGACGCCGGGGGTGGACCCGAAGCGGGTCTACGTCGTCGGCCACAGTCTCGGGGCGATGCTGGCCCCGAAGCTGGCGACGCTCGACCCGAAGCTGGCGGGCATCGCGGTGCTGGCCGGCAACGCCCGGCCGCTGGAGGACCTGATCGTCGAGCAGTTCACGTACCTGGGCAAGCTCGGCGGCGAGCCGGACGCGGTGGTGATGGAGCGGATCGACAAGATCAAGGCGCAGGCGGCGAAGGTGAAGGACCCGAAATTGTCGGCGGAGACGCCGGTGGAGGAGTTGCCGCTGAACGTGCCGGCGGCGTATTGGCTGAGCCTGCGGGGCTACGAGCCGGCGACCGTCGCGGCGAATCTGACGGTGCCGGTGCTGGTGCTATCCGGCGAGCGGGACTACCAGGTGCCGGCGGCGGACTACGAGGTGTGGTCGAAGGCGCTGGCCGGCAAACCGACGGCGACGTTGAAGCGGTACCCGGGGCTGAACCACCTGTTCATGGCGGGCGACGGCCCGGCGACGCCGGCGGACTACCAGAAGGAGGGGCACGTGGCGGAGCAGGTGGTGGAGGACGTCGCGGGGTGGATTCGGAAGTAAGAGATGCTCGGATTCGGGCATTCTGCGGCCAGCCGCTGTATTAGAAGGCCGCCATGACCGCAGCCACCATGCTCGACCGCCTGCTCGACCCGGTCGGCCGCTCCCTCAACGGGGAGGCGGCCCGGGCGCTCATGGCCATCAAGGCCGACGCCGCGGCCCAGGCCCGCATTGACGAACTGGCCGAGAAGTGCAACCAGGGTGAGCTGACTCCCGCCGAACGGGTAGAGTACGAATCCTGCGTCGCGGCCGCGTCCGTTATCGCCGTCCTCCAGGCGAAGGCCCGCGCGCACCTTGCGCGGGAACGGCCATGATCCCCGAGCTGGTCGATGGCGTGCTGCCCGAAGGGGTCCACGACTGCACGTTCGCGGAAGTGAGCGAGGCGTTCGGCCGATTCTGGCGGACCGACCAACGCATCCGGTTGACCGAGCGGCTGCGTGACTTCCTCGACGCGGCCCGGCTGTCAGGCGTCGCGGCGGCGGTTGTGATCGACGGCAGTTATGTGACGGCGAAAGAAGTGCCGAACGACATCGACGTGTTGGTGGCCGTGCGGACCGACGTGGACCTCACCGTTCCGCCGCCGCCGTTCGTGTACAATATCCTGTCGAAGCGTGCGATCCGGCGAACCTACGGCTTCGACGCCTTCGTCCTCCAGGATGCGGGCGAAGATTACCGGAAGTGGGTCGAGTTCTTCAGCCGGGTCCGGTCGGACGATCCCGACCAGCCGACCGCACGGTCGCGCAAGGGCCTCCTGAGGGTCGTGCTGTGATCGAAAATGACGACCAACTCCAACGAACCCGGGAGGCGCTGTCGCTCGCCGAGGCCGCACTCGCCGCGCTGCACCGGCGGAAGGCCGACATGGACCCAGCCTGGTTTGCGTTGATGGCCGAGCCGGTCCTCGACCAAATCCGCCAGCTGCGGGCACAGATCGACGATTACATCGGGCTCACGGACGCGACCAACGCCGTCGCCGCCGTCGGGGCGAACGCCGGTGAGAAAGCCGGCGGCGAGCAGTGACGCCACAGCCGCTGGCCGGCGGTACGGGTGGCCGTTCGATCGGTATGACTCCCAAGCGAATCCTGGTCCTGGGCGGCGGGTTTGCCGGGCTCTGGAGCGCCGTCGGGGCGGCCCGCAAGCTCGACGAACTCGGCCTTGGCCCCGACGCGGTCGAGGTGACGCTCGTCAACCGCGACGCCTTCCACGGCATCCGGGTGCGGAACTACGAGGCCGACCTGAGCACGGTCCGCGTGCCCCTGGACGCCGTCCTCGGCCCGATCGGCGTCCGGCGGGTGGAAGGGGACGTCACCGCGATCGACCCGGCCGGGGCCGCCGTGACCGTGCGGACGGCGGACGGGCCGCGCACGCTCCCCTACGACCGGCTCGTGTTCGCCCTGGGCAGCCAGCTCACCCGGCCGGACGTTCCCGGCCTGGCCGAATTCGCGTTCGACGTGGACACCTACGCCGCCGCCGAGCGGCTCAACGACCACATCCGGTCGCTGGCCGGCCGGCCGGACTCTGGGGGTCGGTTCACGGCCGTCGTGGTCGGGGCCGGGTTGACGGGCATCGAGGCGGCGACCGAGTTGCCGGGGAAGCTGCGGGCGGCCGGGGCGAACCGGTTCCGCGTCGTTCTGGTGGACCGCAATCCGTACGTCGGCTCGGACATGGGCGACTCGGCCCGGCCGGTCATCGAGGCCGCCCTGAGCGAACTCGGGATCGAGCGCCGCCTGGGGACCGGCGTCGCCGCGGTCGGCCCGGACGCGGTGACACTCGGCACCGGCGAGGTGATCCCGGCGGCCACGGTCGTCTGGTGCGGTGGGCTGCGGGCCAACCCGCTCACCCGGTCGTTCCAGGTCGAGCTCGACCCGCTCGGCCGGCTGCCGGTGGACGAATTCC
>DASXAN010000420.1:0-5426 GCA_036406755.1 Gemmataceae bacterium | reverse complement strand
CCCGCGGCTACAGGACGAAAAGCATCACTGCGGCGGACTGGCTTGGCCCTCCTGCGGCTGCTCGATGCGGAACAGGCGGTACTGCTCCGTCCGGTCCTTGCCGACGTGGACCAGCACCGTCGTCTGGGCCTGCGTCAGGTTGTAAAGACCGGCCTCGAACACCTTGTCCTTCGTGTCCCCGACGGACCACGCCACCCGCTGCGACTTCTTGTCCAGCGACCCGTACACCGGCGTGACCGAGTCGGTCAGGGCGTTGTAGTAGTTGCCCCGCACCACCCCGTCCTTGTTCAGCGCCAGCTGGAAGATGTTGTCGGACGTGGTCTCGTCGCCCTTGGTCAGGGCGAAGACGCCCAGCGGCTGCCACTTCTCGTCGTCCGGCGGCTGGGCCTGCCGCCCGGCGTCGGCGATCGCCGTCGCCTGCTCGGCGTACTGCGCCTCCGTGGCGACCGGCTGGCTGTCGTAATAGACCTGGCCGTCCTGGTAGGTGATGTTGTCGCCGTAGTCGTAGGCGTACGGGGCGGTGGACTCGGCGTAGCCGCAGGTGCTGGCGCACGACCCCCAGCTGGCGGCCGACCACGCCGACCCGGCGAGCCAGCCGATCGCCGCCCCCCAGGCGCCGGGGTGCTGGGCGTACCAGCCGCGGTTGAACGTGTTGTAGGACCGGAAGCCGCTGCGGACGTACGCCCCCTGGCCGGCCAGGTTCGACGCCCCGACCCACCGGGTGCCGCCGGCGACGGTCCCGCCGGGGCCGGTGGCCACGCCGACCCGGCTGCCGCCGGCTACGGTGCCGCCCGGACCGGTGGCGACGCCGGCCCGCCCGCCGGCCGCGACCGCCCCGTTCGGGCCGACGGCGGCCGCCCCGTGGCTGACGCCCTTGACCGTCCCGCCGGGGCCGGTGGCCGCCCCGGCCCGGGTGCCGGACGCGACCGCCCCGTTCGGGCCGGCCGTCACCTGCCCGTGGGCGCCGGCGACGGCGGACCCGTTCGGGCCGGTCACCGCCGCGCCTTTCGTCCCGGAGGCGTGGACGTTGCCGTTGGGGCCGACGACGACGGCCCCGCCCTTCCCGCCGCTGACGGTGTTGCCGCCGGGGCCGGTGACGGTCCCGCCCTTGCCGCCGGCGACGACGGTGGTCCCCCGCGGGCCGGTGTAGACGCCGCCCTTGGAGCCGCCGGTCACGGTCGTCCCGCCGCCGGTCGTGTACGACCCGCCGCGGGAGCCGCCGACGGCCTGCCCGCCAGCCGCGCCGTTGTAGATGCCGCCCTGCCGGCCGACGTTGCCGGACCCGCCGCCGGGGCCGGCGACTGGGCCGCCTTGGCGGCCGACGTTGCCCGATCCGCCGTATGGCCCGTGAACCGCCCCGGTCTGGGCCGGCCGAGCGCCGGCCGGCGCCCCGCCGCCCGGACGGGCCCCGCCGTACCCGCCGGCCGGGCGGGGTGCCGCCATACCGCCGCCGCCGGCCGGCCGGCCCATCGGCACGCCGCCCCCGCCGGGCCGGCCGCCGCCAAACCCGCCGCCGCCCCGACCGCCGCCGCCGCCCCGGCCGCCCAGGGCATCACCTGGGATCAGGGCCAGGCCGACCAGAAGGGCGGACCCGGCCAGGAGTCGAATGGTCTTTTTCATGGCTTGTCCTCCCGGGGTGTCCGCCTCACTTCCCGCCCGCGACGCGCTTCACCGTCACCGGCCCGACGTCGGGCAGGTCGTCGCCCTCGATCGTCCGCTTGACCGACTTCCAGGTGAACGCGTCCGGGCCGGTCTTGGTCAGGAAGTTCAGCGCCGTCGAGTCCGACCCGTCGGCCAGGGTGGCGTCGGAGTCGATGGCCCAGCGGCCGTCGTCCCACGTCCAGGTCGCCTCACCGATGCCGCCGTCGGCGTCGAACGTCCACGACCGGATGTTGCCGCTGGCCGGGTCCACGCCGAGCACCTGCCGGCCGGCCGTCGGCTGTTCGCCCTTGGGCGTGATCGTGTAGCTGGCCACGATGAACTTCTTGTTCGGCGCCCACTCGTAGGTGGTCCGGGCGGTCGTGTCGCCGCCGGTGCTTTCCCAGGTGCCGATCAGCCAGGCGATGTCGTTCAGGCTCGCCCTCTCGGTTTCGTCGTCGCCCCACTCCTTGAGCAGGGCCATGAGCCACTTGCCGTCCTGGCGGACGAGCAGGGCGCTGTACCGGCAGCTCCGCGTGGGCTGGTCCTTGGCCTTGGCGGTGAACGTGCCCTCCTCGACGGCCGTGTCCTGGCCGACGAACCGGATCGCGTTGGACTTGGACTCCAACTTCAGGTCGGCCCGCTTGGCGAAGAACTCGGCGTACGCCTTGGCCAGGGCGGCCCGGCCGCGGACGGTCGAGTCGTCGCCGTCGTGGTACTCGCCCGTCTCCGTGAACAGGGCCGCGACCGCGTTGGCGTCGCCCTTCTCGAACGCCCGGGCGAACTGCCGGGTCGCCTCCCGGACGGCGGCCCGGTCGGCCGGCCGGTCCTGGTCGGCCGCGGCCGCCCGGCCGGGCGGGGTCTCGGACTTCGGCGGCTGGCCCACCCCGCGGACCCACGCGCCTCCCGCCAGGAGTGCGAGCAGTCCGCACGTCACGCCGATGGTTGCCTTGGTCTTCATGGTGCCCTCCTGTGGATCACGGCGGCGCAGGCCGGTGAGCTTGCCGCCTGTGGAACGGGTCTCGATCCCGCATCGGGCGAACCGGCCCGCGGGCCGGACCCGTGCGACGCGCCGACGCCCTGCGCGTCGCCGACGTCCGCCAGGACCCGGTCCTCCGGCTCGAAGAACGTCCGCTGGGCGGTGTCGTGCAGCACCTTCAACTCCCGGCGGAGCGGCTCGACCCGGTCCGCCGGGAGGGTCTGTGTCAGGTTGAGCAACATCGCCCGCAGCCGCCGGGCGACCTGGATGCTCGACCCGCCGAACTGGCGGATCTCGGTGACGGCCAGCTGGACGAAGTCCTCCCAGTCCGGCGTCCGGTACACGAGCCGGACCCGGCCGGCGGCGTCCCGCACCTGGCCCTCGTCCAGCCACCGGTTGCCGACCACCCGCAGCAGGCGGTGGACCTGGTCGATGGCCAGCACGGCCGTGGTCGGGTCGTTGATCGCCGGGGACAGCCCCTTGGCGGCGATGTCCACGAGGATGCGGAAGACGAACCGCGGGTCCTGCTCGACCGTCCGCTCCTGGCCGAGGGCGACGGATTGGTGGAGCGCGGCGACGACGCCCGCCGCGCCCCCGCCCGTCACGCGGAAGAGCGGGTCGCCCTCCGCCACGGCGTCGCCGACCTGCGGCACCAGTTCGACGACGCAGTCGGCCCGCTCGGCCAGGGCCGCCAGCCCGCGGACGTCGAACGCCTGGACGACGCCGTCGCCCGGGCTGGGGACGACCACCGGCGGCTTGCCGTCCGCACCGGGGGCCGGGGTGAGCGGGCCGGCCGGGGCCGCCCCGACCGGCCGCGGGTAGACGGCGTCGATCACGCCCCGGCCCAGGCGGCCGACCGCCCGCAGGATGCCGCTCGGCCGCAGCTGCCGGCCGACGTGGTCGATCAGGTACAGGAACGCCCCCAGGCTCACCAGGCAGCCGTAGGCGGTGAGTTGCGCCGTGAGCATAGGGACCGTCGTGGTGATCCGTACCAGGACGGCCAGGGTCGCGGTGAACGTGACGACGAACACGGTCAGCGCCCCGCGCGTCACCGGGTCGCGGAACACGATCCCAATGACCCGCGGGGACAGCTGGGCGCTGGCGAGCTGGAACACGACCAGCAGGGCCGACGAGACGAACACGATGAACGTGAACATGGACGCGGCCAACGTCCCCAGTACGGCACGGGCGGCGTCCGGGTCCTGGCCCCGGTCCCACCCCATCTCGTGGTCGAACCACGCCAGCCCGCGGACGGCCGCCAGCGTGACCGCCATCCCGACCACGGGGGCGATCCAGATCGAGTTCCGGACGAAGTGCCGGAGACGATAGCGCTGGAGCCAAGTCATGGGCCATCCCAACTCATGCGGGGAATGACGAATGACGAAACACCCAATGACGAAGGAATACCGAATGTCCAATGACGAATGACAAACCCGCACGCCGTCCATTCAGGGTTCGTCATTCGGGCTTGTTTCGTCATTGGGTGTTTCGTCATTCGTCATTTCAGACATTGTCCCCTTCCGTCGACGTGCCCCCACGGGCCCCGCCGCCGGACTTGCCCCACTGCCAGCCGCTGATCGCCGGCAGGTCGTCGCCGCGCTCGGCGATGTACTGCTTGTGGTCGATCAGCCGCTCGTGGATCGCCTGCTTGAAGTAGGCGGCCTTCGCCCCCAGCTGCGGCAGCCGGTCGATCACGTCCTCGCACAGGTGGAACCGGTCCAGGTCGTTCATCACCACCATGTCGAACGGCGTGGTCGTCGTGCCCTCCTCCTTGTACCCGCGGACGTGGAAGTTCTTGTGGTTGGTCCGCCGGTACGTCAGCCGGTGGATCAGCCACGGGTACCCGTGGAAGGCGAAGATGACCGGCTTGTCCTTGGTGAACAGGGCGTCGAAGTCGTGGTCGGACAGGCCGTGCGGGTGTTCGCTCGCCGGCTGGAGCTTCATCAGGTTGACGACGTTGATGACGCGGACCTTCAGCTCCGGGAAGAAGCCGCGCAACAGCTTGACGGCGGCCAGGGTCTCCAGGGTGGGCACATCGCCGCAGCAGGCCATGACCACGTCAGGCTCGGAGCCGGCGTCGTTGCTGGCCCACTCCCAGATGCCCAGGCCCGCCGAGCAGTGCTTGACCGCCTGGTCCATCGTCAGCCACTGTGGGGCGGGCTGCTTGCCGGCGACCACGACGTTGACGTAGTTGCGGCTCCGCAGGCAGTGGTCGGTCACCGACAGCAGCGTGTTCGCGTCCGGCGGCAGGTAGACGCGGATCACATCCGCCTTCTTGTTGACCACGTGGTCGATGAACCCGGGGTCCTGGTGGCTCAGGCCGTTGTGGTCCTGCCGCCAGACGTGGGAACTCAGGAAGTAGTTGAACGACGCGACCGGCCGCCGCCACGGGATGTGGTTGCAGGTCTTGAGCCACTTGGCGTGCTGGTTGAACATCGAGTCGATGATGTGGATGAACGCCTCGTAGCAGCTGAAGAACCCGTGCCGGCCGGTGAGCAGGTAGCCCTCCAGCCAGCCCTGGCACTGGTGCTCGCTGAGCACCTCCATCACCCGGCCGTCGGGGCTGAGCTTGTCGTCTTCCGGGTAGATGTCGGCCATGTAGCAGCGGTTGGTCACCTCCAGCACGTCCTGCCAGCGGTTGGAGTTGTTCTCGTCGGGGCTGAACAGGCGGAAGTTCCTGTCCTCCAGGTTCAGCTTCATGACGTCGCGGAGGAACTTACCCATTTCGCGAGTGGACTCGGCCATGGTCGCGCCGGGGCTGGGGACATTAACCGCGTAGTCGCGGAAGTCCGGCATCTTCAGGTCGCGG
>DASXAN010000419.1:0-3911 GCA_036406755.1 Gemmataceae bacterium | reverse complement strand
GCCCCCTCACCCCCGACCCCTCTCCCGGCTTTGCGGGAGAGGGGGGAAGAGGCGCCCCACCTCGCCGTCCTCTGCCGCACCATCGACCAGCTCGACGCCGCCCTGGCGTACCGCCCGGCCCTGGTCTACTGCGACTTCGAGGACCTCCGCCGCTACCACGACGCCGTCGGCCGCGCCCGCGCCGCCGGCGTGCCGGTCGGCCTGGCCACGCTCCGCATCCAGAAGCCGGGCGAGGACGGCCACCTCCGCCTCGTCGCCGGTTGCCGGCCGGACGTGCTGCTCGTCCGCAACCTGGCCGGCCTGGACCTATTCCGGGCCGAGTGCCCGGACATTCCGCTCGTCGGCGACTTCTCGCTGAACGTCGCCAACGACCTGACGGCCGGCCTGTTCAGGCGACACGGGCTGGCCCGCCTGGTCCCGAGCTACGACCTGAACTGGGATCAGCTCACCGCCCTGGTGAGCGACAGCGACCCGGCGTGGTACGAGGCGGTCATTCACCAGCACATGCCGATGTTTCACATGGAGCACTGCGTATTTGCGGCGTTCCTGTCGGCCGGCAAGGACTGGCGGGACTGCGGCCGGCCGTGCGACCGGCACAAGGTCGAGCTGCGGGACCGGTCCGGCGCCGAGTTCCCCGTCCTGGCGGATACGGGGTGCCGGAACACGGTCTACAACGCCGTGCCGCAGTCGGCGGCGGAGTTCCTGCCGCGGATGCTGGCCCTGGGCGTCCGCTGGTTCCGGGTCGAGCTGCTCCGCGAGACGGCGGCCGAGGTGGGGCCGCTGCTGGACCGGTACGTCGCGGTGCTGGAGGGGCGGCACGACGGCCGCGGGGCGTGGCGACAGCTGCGGGCGCTGAACCAGCTCGGGGTCACCCGCGGGACGCTCCAACTGCTGTAGGCTTTGGCGCAGCGATTTGGTCAATTGCCGCGTCGGTCGATGTGACCCGATGCGCAACGGTGCCGAGGTCACGACACCGCTGCGAGGGCGCGCCCCGCCTCCCGTCCGGGGAGCCGCGGGCCGCGGCCGGTCGTCTCAGCGGAAGGGCAGAAGGGCCTCTCGCATCTCCCCGGCGCCGGCGAACCGGTCGGCCGGCTCTTTTGCCAACGCCCGGTGGATCGCCGCGGCGAGGTCGCCCGGGACGTCGGGCCGACGCTGCCGGATCGGCACCGGCTGTTCCTGGAGGACCGTCAGGATGATCCCTTCGATGGGCAGCCCGCCCAGGTCGAAGACGTGGCGGCCCGTCAACAGGTTGTAGAGTGAGGCGGCCGCCGAATAGAGGTCGGCGGGCGGGCCGGCGGACCGGAAGTCGGTGATGTGTTCGGGCGGCATGTAGGCCGGGGTGCCCGCCGCCCCGGCCTGGCCGGCCAGGGTGATCCCGCTCAGGGACGACGCCTCGTACAGGCGGGCCAGCCCGAAGTCGGTCAGCCGGACCACCTCGTCAGGCCCGCGGCCCGCGACCAGCAGATTGGCCGGCTTGATGTCCCGGTGCACGTACCCGCGGCCGTGGGCGTACTCCAGGGCGTCGAGCAACTGGCAGGCCAGCCCCACCGCCCGGCCGACGGGCAGTGGCCCGCCCCGCTTCACCAGCCGCTCTCCGTCCACCCCGGGGACGAAGTCCATGGCGAAGAACAGCACACCCCCGGCGTCGCCCGCGTCGCGGCAGGCCACGATGTGGGGGTGGTCGAGCTGCCGGAGGATCTGGGCCTCGCGGACGAACCGCTTGACGTCGGCGGAGGTGGCCGGGATCGCCGGCGTGACCGTCTTCAGGGCCACCACCGCCGCGTCGGCCGCCCGCACGGCGAGGGACACGACCCCCATGCCGCCGCGGCCGAGCTCCCGCACGACCTGATAGCCGGGGATCGGCTGCGGCCGGCCGGCCGCCTCCCGCCGGCATGGCGCACACAGCGCCGGCCGGTCCGGCGGCGGCGCCCCCGCCGTGGCCTGACAGACCGGGCACGGCCCGGCGGCCGCCGGGTCGGCCGGCTCGGCCTGCCACCGCGGGTCGTTCGGTCGGAAGGTGCCGAACGTCGCCGCCGCGACGGGTCGCGCCGGCTCCGGTTTCTGCACCAGGGTGGGAGGCAGGGGCCCCGGCATTTCCCACGAATCGGCGTCGGCGGGCCGGTCGGCCGCGGCCGGTTCGTCGGCGACCACGGTGACCCGGAAGACCGTGTGGCCCGCCTTGATCTCGTCGCCGTCGCCGACGTCGGTGGACTCGACCTTCCGGCCGTTGACGAAGGTGCCGTTGCGGCTCCGCAGGTCCATGACCCGGCACCGCGGCGGGTTCACCTCCATCAGGAAGTGGAACCGCGAGAAGTACGGGTCCTTCGCCGGCAGCGGCAGGTGCGACTTCTCCGACCGGCCGACCAGGAAGGTGGCGTGCCCGTCGAACGCGAACTCCTTGCCCGCGTGGGGGCCGGCCAACACCTGGAGGGTGACGCGCATGGCGGTGTGCTCTCGGGTCCGGACGACCGGCGGCCGCGGTCGGGCGTCAGGGGCCGACCGGCTTCACACTCGGCCGCGACGGCCTCGCCGGGGGCGGTGGCTTATCGCTCCGGGGCGGGTCCGTCGGCTTGCCGTCCTTGCCGCCCGGTTTGGGGTCGTTCGGCTTCGGGGTGTTCGGGTTGCGCGGGTCCATCGGCTTCGATCCGCCCGGCGGCACGCCGGCGCCGGGCGGCGTCGGGGCCGGCCCCGTCGTCGGCGGGCGGCCGGGCGTCGGCCCCCTGTCGCCGGGCGGCGTAGCCCCGGGGGGCTTACCCGGACCGGGCGGCTCGCCCGCGACCCGGGTGAGGCGAATCTCGACCTGAACGTCACCCCGCGTCAGGTCGGCGGGAGTCGGGCGGCTCGGCGGGTACCGGTCCTTGGCGGCGGTCACGACGTATTCGCCGGACTCCAGCTCCATCTTGAACCGGCCGGCCGCGTCCGTCTGCCCCGGCTTACCGACGGGGGTCCCGTCCTTCCGGCGGACCGCGACAGTGGCCCCTGGGATCGGCACCAGCCGCTCCTGGCCCCGGTCGCGGACCTCCGACCGCACCAGAACCTGGAGCGTCCGCAGCCGGGTCCGCGTGAGGACGACGGTCAGCCGGTTCTCGCCCTCGTCCAGGCGGGCCTCCGACCGGTGCGACTGAAACCCGTCGCTGCTCACGGCCACGGCGACCGGTCCGGGCGTCGGGACCGCCACCGTGCACAGGCCCCGCCCATTCGTCCGGGCCTCGGCCGAGTTCGCCCGCCGGCTGACGGTGACCCGCGCGCCCGGCAGCGGCATCTGGCCGCGGTCCGTCTGCTGCACCACCAGCACGGTCAGTCGCACCCCCGTGGGGACCGGCACCGGCACCGGCACCGGCACGGGGACCGGGACCGGCACGGGCGGGGGCGTCGGGCCGCCGTCGACGACGCCGGCATTCGCCTTCCGCAGCCGGAACGTGACCTCCCGCCGCTCCCCGGCCTTCAGCGCCACCGTCTCGCCCGGGGCCCGGTCGTAGCCGGCGAGCTTGGCGAACGCCTGGTAGTCGCCCACGCCGGCAGCCCGGTGCAGGGCGGTGCCGTCGGCCGCAGTGGCGTAGAACTTCAGCTTCTCGTCCGGGCCGGCCAGCGCCCGCACGCCCACCTCGGCCCCCTTGAGCGGCGTCTGGTCCTGGGCGTCGAGCACGCGGACGAGCAACTCGGCCGGCCGCGGGACCAGCCGCAGGTCCGCGACGGCGTATTTCCCGGCCGGCACGGCGACCGGGCCGCTGTCGGCCGGGACGTACCCTTCGGCCTCGGCCGTCACCGTGTATTGCCCGGCCGGCAGGGCGAGTTCGTACTTGCCGTCCGGCCCCGGCCGCGGTTTGCCGCCCTCGGCCGGCAGCCCGGGTCCGCGGACGGTCAGCTTCACCGTCGGCAGCACGTCGCGGGCCGGCCGCGGCCCGTCCACG